>CAKPHZ010000012.1 GCA_934162265.1 uncultured Bacilli bacterium
TTTCTGTTTTGTATCTAACAATTTATATATTTTCTTCAATACTTTTATTAAATTATTCCTTTTCATAACAACTCCCCCTTTCAAACTTCTTTAATTATAACATATTTTTATTAAATTTTCCAGTCAGCCTAAAATACACATATCATTGAAAAAGTGTACATTTTTATAAAAAAACTTATTTTTCAATACTTTTTTCCAACATGGTGAATTTTAGATAAGTTTTAGATAAACTAAGAACTTACCTAAAAACTTATCTAATTAAAAACTAGTATTAAAAAAAGCCCGTAAATACGAGCTTAAAACTACTTACCACAACAATTTTTATACTTTTTACCTGAACCACATGGCGACCAATTAAAACAACCATGTAATTTTCTGATAATGCAGTTTAAACGTATTTAAAAACGTATCTAAAAAAAATTAAATTTATCACTGTTTGATAAACTTAATTATATTTTTATAATGTTCTTGACTGTTTAGCTTGTTCCAAACTTTGTCTCATATTTGGAAATAATGGGGAATAGTAATCAGCGATAACTAATGATAAATCCACTTGAGCTAAAATATCACTCATTTCAGATTTACTTAGGTCGTAATTTTCATCATAACCACCATTGAAATATCCAACTTTCCCATCTTTTTTAAATTCTACATCTCCGCTTGAAAACATACACATATCATAAACACTATTATCTCCTTTAGTAGATGTAATTGATACTGACGGATCTCTACCATCATTAAATGAAAAACTATATGTTTCTTTTACGACACCATTTTCAGCATTAGCATATTCCATTTTTGCAATAACTACATCTTGTGTACGCTTTCTATCAATTATAGGATGTTCTAATTTAAACATTAACCAATGTTTATTAGATGTAACTCTAACTCTACCACCAGCAAGCAATTTATTTAAGGTTACCTCATAATCCATCTCATCTTTAGATAAAAATGGGGTTGGATTTGTAGTATAAAAAGTATCCATTTTTTCTTGTGACATATTATCTATAAATAATACATTTCCACTCTCATCAATTTTCATCGTAATTCCAAGAGTTTGAAAAAAATTAATAATATTATTAATATTCATAATAAGTACCTCCTACGTACAATTATAACATATTAACATCAATTTTATCTAGAAAAGCGTAAAAATTAATAAAAAAACGTATCTAAAACGTATCTAAACGCCTTTTTTGAGGTAAAATTGCCTAAAAATTGTAAGCAGCAAAAAGCTCGCAAGCCCTTTATTTATAAGGTTTTACGAGCTTATTTACCACAACAGTTCTTGTACTTCTTTCCACTTCCACAAGGACAAAGATCATTTCTACCAACTTTAGTACTTTTACTTTGTATTTTTTTAGTTTCTTTTCCATCATTAGTAATTATTTTTTTCACAACTTCTTTTCTTTCTAAATTTTGACGAATCTCAGCCTTCATCAAATAAATAGAAACTTCCTTATTAATCTGAGTTAACATTTGATCAAATAACTCATACCCTTCCATAGTATAAGCTTGAAGAGGATTCTCATTAGCATATCCTCTAAGACCAATACCTTCTCTCAATTGACTCATCGTAGAAATATGTTCCATCCAATGAGAATCAATTACCTTCAAAGTAATAGCCTTTTCAAACTCATCACGAATTTCTTCAGGAATATCTTCTAACTTCTCTTCATATTCCTTAATAACCAAATCACTAATCAAGTCAATTACATCATCAGTATTTTTTCCTTTAATCTCTGATAAAGCAATTCGATTGGTACGAAGTAAATTTTCATTAGCAGCCTCTAATATTTCTTCATAATCATGATCACTCAATTTATTTGTTTCAATCAAATGATCATTAACAATATCTATTACATGATTTCTAAATAGATTTAATGTTTGTTCATGAATAGAATCACTATCCAAAATTTCATTACGTTTACCATAAATAATCTCTCTTTGATTATTCATAACATCATCATATTGTAGCAATTGTTTACGAATATCAAAGTTATTACCTTCTACCTTCTTCTGAGCACTTTCAAATGAACCCGCTAACATTTTATTTTGAATAACTTGGTCCCCAGAAAAACCTAAACTAGCAAGCATTCCTCGATATTTTTCAGATCCAAATCTCACCATCAAATCATCTTCAAAAGAAAGATAAAATTGTGTAAAGCCAGGATCCCCTTGTCTACCTGAACGACCTCTTAACTGATTATCAATACGTCTAGATTCATGACGTTCTGTTCCAATAACACATAATCCACCAAGTTCAGCAACACCATCACCAAGCTTAATATCCGTACCACGACCAGCCATATTTGTAGCAATCGTAACCGCACCTTTCTCACCAGCATGAGCAATAATTTCAGCTTCTCTAGCATTATTCTTAGCATTCAATACTTCATGAGGAATTTTCTTCTTACGAAGCAT
This sequence comes from uncultured Bacilli bacterium, assembly GCA_934162265.1. Taxonomy (GTDB): domain Bacteria; phylum Bacillota_I; class Bacilli_A; order RF39; family UBA660; genus RUG11198. The sequence goes on from CAKPHZ010000012.1 coordinate 2,425, forward strand.
ATCACTAATTAATTCACTAGTCTCAATAGCAATCGTACCAACCAAAATTGGTTGACCTTCCTTATGTCTTCTTTCAATTTCATTAACAATAGCCTTATATTTTCCCTCTTTACCAGGATATAATAAATCAACAGCATCCTCACGAATAACAGGCTTATTAGTAGGAATACGAATAACAAACATATTATAAATATTCATAAATTCTTCTTCTTCAGTTTTTGCCGTACCAGTCATACCAGACAATTTATGATACATTCTAAATAAATTCTGAAAAGTAATCGTTGCTAAAGTTTTTGTCTCTTGTTCAATCGTAACTCCTTCTTTTGCTTGAATAGCTTGATGCAATCCTTCAGAAAAAGCACGCCCCTTCATCAAACGACCAGTAAATTGATCAACTATAATAATTTGATCTTCCTGAACAACATAATCAACATCTTTATGCATAAAATAATTTGCCCTTAAAGCCTGTTGAATATGATGAACTAATGAAGTATTATCAATTCCATATAAGTTTTTCAAATGAAATTTTTCTTCTGCTTTATGACTACCTTCATCTGTTAAATTAATACTCCTAGTTTTCTCATCCATAATATAATCTTCGTTCTCAACAAGGCCTTTAACAAAATGATCAGCCTCAATATAAAGATTTGCCGATTGAGCAACTCCACCAGAAATAATAAGAGGAGTTCTAGCTTCATCAATCAAAATAGAATCCACTTCATCAACAATACAAAAATTAAGTTCTCTTTGCACCCTATTTTCTTTCTTAACTACCATATTATCTCTAAGATAATCAAATCCAAGTTCATTATTCGTAGTATATAAAATATCACAATTATAAGCTTCACGTTTTTGACTAGGACTTAAATCTCTTAAATTAAGACCAACAGTAAGACCTAAAAATTTAAAAATACTTCCCATCCATTCAGAATCTCTAGAAGATAAAAATTCATTTACCGTAACAATATGAACCCCTTTACCATCCAAAGCATTCAAATAAGCAGGAAGAACACCAGTCAAAGTCTTACCTTCACCAGTCTTCATCTCCGCAATATTCCCATAATGAATAGCAAGACCACCCAATAATTGGCAATAAAATGGTTTCATCCCAACACAACGATAAGCAGCTTCACGACAAACAGCAAATGCTTCTACTAAAATATCTTCTAATGTTTCCCCATTAGATAAACGTTCCTTAAAAAGATTGGTATATTCCCTTAACTCATCATCAGAAAGCTTAGAAATATCTTCATCTAAAGCAACTATTCCATCAGCAATCTTTTTAAACTTCTCTAAATCTTTATATTCATTATCAAATAACTTCTTAAATATTTTTAACATTCTATCATCTCCGTAATATGTATTTTAGCAAAAAATCATCTAAATTACCAGTATTTAGTCACAAAAACTAAGAAAAAGAAACTAATTTTAGTCATTAGTTTCTATCACACCATAATTTCCATCTTTTCTCTTATATAAAATATCAATTTCATTTGTATGAACATCTTTATAGATAAAGAAATCATGTCCCAATAACTCTAATTGTAAAATAGCTTCTTCTTCACTCATTGGTTTCAATTCTAATTGTTTCCTCTTAACAATCTTGTTCTTATATTCTTCCTCTTCAGATAATTCATAATCAAAGTTAAGAACCGTTTCATTTTTTTTGATTTGCTTCTTTAATTTCGATTTTGTTTTTCTAATTTGACCTTCTAGTTTATCAACAACCAAATCAATTGCTGCATATAAATCATCTTTAGTTTCCTCACCGCGTAAAGTATATTTATCATAAGGAATAGTAACCTCAACCGATTGATGTTTTCCTTTGACTTTAACTAGAACATTAGCCGTAACATCATCTAACTTAAAATACTTATCAAGTCTTGAAATCTTTGTTTCAACATACTCCGAAATAGCAGATGTAACACTAATTTTCTCTCCTCTTATAATACATTTCATATTATCACGATCCTTTCTTACCAACATTATAACATGGAATATTTTTTTTGTATATAAATTATTCAAAATAACATAATTTCCCGTAATTAAAAAAGAAGACAATTAATCTTCTCCATTTAACTTAATATAAGAATTTAACTTAATATAAGAAATATCCTCAAAAATATCCTCAAAAATATCATCTAAAATAATTTTATGTGGCATCTCTACCATCTCCTTTAGTAAAGGATAACACATAAAAAAATCTATTTCATCAAATTCGACAAACAATATCAAAATAAGACATCAATCTGTTTCATCATCAACATAAATTTTTATCGTACCAATAAATCCCTTATTTTGATAACTATTATCTAAATTAGCATAATCAACATATAAAGCTAAAGCAACCTTATTTCTACTAGAAGCTTCTATTGTTCCCTCATAAATAATATAGTTAGTAACACCATCACTATCAACCCAAGAATTCTGATCTAATTGAGTAGCTGGAATATAATTATCTCCTATAGTTGCTTGAAACTTTACAAACTTAGGAGCTAACCTAGAAGTATTATATTTTCTATAATTATTAACCTCTTGAATAGTAATTCGAAGTTTCTTACTTTTACGATTTTTATTTTGAATAATAAATACAGTATCTTCTACATTCTTAGCATCATTATATTTATTTTCTGCCTCATTAATATAAATACCCTCGCCAGCATTAACACTACCATGACCAGGACTACTTGGAGTAGAACTATCATCAATTTCTCCCGTTGACTTAAATGTAAGTTTATCTGTATCAATAATATAACTACTTCCATTAGAACGAATAACTTGAGACTTTCCATTTGAAAAATTATATACCTTCTCATCATTAGTAGTAATTTTTTCACTAGTCTTACTTGAAGCATCAAAATTACTACTTATATTTTTCTTAGAATCATATATAATATCGTCATTATCTTCAACATATTCTCTTCTTCCATCTGGATAAATAACAACAGCACTACCATTATCAAAATAAACTACTTTTTTACCATCAGAACAATTTTTATTAGAAACAGAAAAGCCATACTCATTCATAGAAATCTCATATAATTTTTTTGACTTTAATAAAATATCCCCGCTTTTTTTCACATAAAGGGTATTTCCTTTACTATCAGTAATAATGGCAGCACCATTTTCAAAAACAGTAATCGTATTACCATCTTTATAACTTTTTTCTCCTAAAATACCAAAAGAATTAAAAGAATCATATGAAATACTATCTCCATTAACAGCAACTTCAGTATTTTTATTGACCACATACTTTTTTCCATTACTAATAACATAATTACTTTTATCTGTATATTTAACATAATTTTTATAATTATTCTTTGCCAAAGCAACTCCAGAAGGAGACGTATTAACAAATAAAGTTCCATTATCGGTTTTAATATTATTACTATCCCTAATAAATATCGTCTTAGAATTTAATACAACTTTAGCCGTCCCATCAGTATAATAAGTAATATTAACCCCATCTTTTAAGGTAGTAGTCGAAGCTTCAACCAAAACTTTCTTTACATTTTTATCAATTTTTCCAGATTTATCAATACCATAGGAACCATCATCTTTAGGAAAAATTCGATAAATTTTCCCATTTTCATCTCCCTGACCTTTAACAATAACAGCAGTTCCATCAGTATAGAAATCAATAACACTACCATTTACTAACATGACACTTTCAACCAATACAACGACACCATCTGCTCTTGATTCTTCTCCTAACAAATCTTTCTTTATATCTTCATCTTTTATATTAGGATTATTATTACTATCAATTTTATCACTACCAGAAACATAACTAATATCATAGTTATTACTGCCTCTTAAAAGAGAAAAAGCAAATCCAACCGATAACAATAAAGATAAAATAATCACAGTGGCAATAACAATTAAAAAAACCATTTTATGCCGAATAAAGAAGAGAAGAAAAGGATTTTTTGTTTTCTCTTCTTCAATAATAATTTTCTTCTTTTTCTCATCTCTTTCTCTTAATTTAAATATATTAGTTTTCATTTTATCACTTACTTTTCTTATTTTTGAACAGTTATACTTTTATATTTCTTCTTTTTCAAACCTTTTACCAATTTAACAACATCATATGATACAACAGTTAAACAAGGAATTAAAATAACAATAATCCATCCCCCATCTGATGCTAAAAATTCTTGTAAATAACCTAACTTAGGAATTTTCAAAATAACTTTACCATAAATATTATTTTGTGGAACTAAAGCACTATCAGCAACATTGTTATTATCACCTTGTGTTTGGAATGAATAAGATTTTGTCTTATTATCATATTCTTTTTTAATAATTCTGTGGGTGATAATTGTATTTAAAAATCTAGTATCAGCGGAAGCAAAGGTAATAACATCTCCAACTTCCAAACTAGAAGGATCAACCTTTTTCGTAACAACAACATCATAAACTTGTATCTCAGGTAACATACTTCCTGTTAAGACAACATAAGCATTAAAAGTTGGTGAACTATAATCACCCTTAGCAGCTCGTATTTTAATATCCAAAACATATACAAGCAAAGCAACACCAACTAACAATAACCAAATAAATATAGCATAAGAAATAACACCTAAAATGAATTTTAATAATGGTTCTTTTTTCTTTTCTATTTTAACATCATAATGTTTAACTGTAGATAAATCAATCTTTTTAGCTACTTTATTCTGTTTATCATTTTCTACTAAATTAATTTTACCTAAGGAAGAATAATTTTCCCCTAAGTCATTATTATCAGCAAAAAATGGACTAATAACTTCAGATTTTTTTTCTACTTGTTCTTCACTTTTACTTGGCAAATTTTCACTTAAAAAATCACTTTTTTCTCCTTCAGTATTTTTTAAAATCAAAGAAGTATCCTTCATCTCTTTTTTATCAGCATTTTGAAAGAATACATTTCCAAGATCTACGCCAGAAGAAGAATTATCCGAAGAAGAAAAATCAATCTCATTACTATTCTCATCTTTAGATTGACTAGCTTCCTCAAAAAACGGATTGCTTCTCCTTTCTTCTTTTAAAGAATTATCTAACTCATTATTTTCTAATACATTTTCTTCAATTGATTTATTCTCACCTAAAGAAGTATTTTCAAAGAAAAATGAATTACTATTTTGTTTGTAATCAAAAGAACTATTTTTATCATCATTTTTATTTTTATCAAAAGAATTGCTTTCTCTAACATTTTTATTATCTTCCAAAGATGAAGCCTCATCAAAGAAAGGATTACCTAAGGAAAGATTATTTACACTAGTATCTTTATGACTATCACGAATATCATTAAATGAAAAAGTTTTATCATTAAAACCAGAAGCACTTTCTTTATCATCAATAGAATTTAAATTTTTAACATCATCACTCAAATCATTAACTTTTTTCTCATCAAAATTACTAACAGATTCTGATTGAAAGATATCTCCAAATCCAAAAGACTCAACTGCACTATTATCTTTATTGTCTTCTACATCCACATCAAAAATATTGTCTTTTTTTTCAATTTTTTCCTCTTTTCCAATTGTATTTCCTACCCTAGAAAAAATATCATTAGAAGAAACCGTAGATTCTTTTTCTGGTTGAACACTATCTAATAAATTATCAAAAGTAACTTTCTTTTCTTGACTAGAATCATCATCAGAAGAAATACTAGAAAATAAATCAAAAAAACTTTTACTATTTTTATCACCCATTTTTACTCCTCCTTAATTTAATTTCTGAGAAGCATCAACCTGAATAGTACCAGATAAATTCTTTCTCATCTCAGAATTTTGATTTTCTCCAGACTCTTTAATCCATATAATTAACGTAAATTCTTCTGAAGAATTATTTTTTAACTCAATATTATTAGCAACAATAGAAGATGTATTTCCTTCAATATAGCCATTAGATAATTCATCCCCACTAGATCCATAAATAGAATACATCAACGTACCACTAGAAAATTCATTAGAATTAATATTAATCTTAATTTGTAACAAACTATCCAAACTTCCAGTATTTCTAACCTTAAAATTATTTTTATATACATTCTTTTCATCAGTTGCTTTAGGACTATCTACAGGATAAAGATAGTTACAATCAATAATATCTCCAGATAAATACTCAACAGATAAAGTTCCAGTATAAACAGCACTTGTTCCTTCCTTTTGACTAAAAATAAAAGAATATAAAGCAAAAGCTGCTCCAACAATTACGGTAATAAAAGTCAAAATTAATATCACAATGTAGAAAAAATCTTTTCTATTTGCATGACTCTCCAAACTATCACCGCCTCTATTATAATATTATCAAAAAATAGAAAAAAAAGCAATCAAAAATTGCTTCTTCAATAGATTACTCCTTACCAGTAATTTTACCATTTTCATATTCCCCAGTATCTACACCCCCACTAACTTCAATAGATACCGTTCCTTCAAAAGTTTTACCTTGTTCATCTTGAATCTCTCCAGTTTCTTCTAACCAAATAACCAATTGAAAAGTATGTTTTTTCTTATTTGTTACCTCTAAAGTATCACAACGCGAAGTATCATCTTTTGCTTTACTATTAAAATCGGAACTAAGTCCAGATAAACATGCAACTGGATTCAAAGTCCCAGTAATATCTCCATTGTCACCTTTAATATCTTCTGGTTGTTCAAATTTATTAAAACCAACTCCAGTAAAATCAGTATTATCTGGATTAGTATCCATAGTAGTAAATTTACTTACAAGATGATATCCACCATTTTCTGTATCAACAATTCCTATACCAAATTTATCTTTTAAAGTTTTACTACTATCATTTGGATCAGCTTTCAAATCAACTTCATATAAAACATAACTTAAATTTGTAAAACTATTATTATTAACTTTAATAGAAGCCAATATTGGCGTTTTTTCTCCTTCAGCACCATCACTAATTACTGAAAATTGATATACATAACAAACTTCTTTTCCTTTGGCATCAACGCATCTACGATTAACGTCATTACGATACACATCATAGTCCGTATCCATATCTCCATCAGTGTCTGGATTATATTCAGTAGCTGCTTTCTGATACTTTTTCAACGCAACCTGTTGTGTAGCTGGTATCAAATTACTTGCCTTTATCTCAGTACCACCATCATAAGTAATACTCACATAAGCAGACTTAACAGTTACATCATTTTCTTTACTTCTAGCAGTAGCAGAAAAATAAGCAAATGTCGCTCCCAATATAGCAATTAACAAAGTAGCTAAACCAATAACCAAATTAAAAGTATTAGACTTATTATTAAAATTCTCTCCATTGTTAGGATTAATAGCATTATTTATATTATTATTTCCCATACAGCTATCCTCCTCTGCTATCTTACTATTTAATAATAGCAAATATTACTTTAAAAGTCAATCAAATAAAGTAATCATAAAAATTTTTTTTACTAACTAAGCCAACAAAAATGAATATAGTTCCACCCAAAATTAAACCTTATTTTTTTACAATAATAAACTAAACAAAAAAACATATTTCTAAAATTGAGATATGTTTTTTCCAAATAACATTAAATTTCATTACTGTTGTTGCTGTGACTGTAAATTGCCTTTAGTCTCTTCATTCACCAATCCAATAGAACCACTAACACCCGTAGAACCATCTCCAGAACTAATAACTACACGACCAGAAAATTCTTTTGCAGCATCTGTCTTTGTTTGATCCTTTTTTTCATTTTTAATATATAAAACAAGAGCAAACGTTTTTGTCTCGCCACCAGAAATTTCAATATCATCTGAAACTTTAGTAGTTCTAATTTTTGTAGTAGAATCATCATCTTCGCCTCTATTAGTTTCAGCTCCATTTTCATCAAACGTTGGTACTAACAAGCGATCAATTGAAGGTTTTTTCACAGAAGTACTAAGAGAAGCATCTTGAGATTCAATATATTTCAATAAAGTTTTAGTAACTCCCTTGCGATTAATAAATACAGGAGAATAAACATTTTTATTTTCACTTGATCCCTGATTAGCCAAATCAAGAACGTTACTATCTCCATCTAATACTTTAATAAAATCTTCAGCCTCATCAGCACTACTAGTTCTAAACTTAGGATCTGTCAACCCATTGTTATTATCTTTAGAATCATAATCAGATTGACTATCACTATCTAAAGAAACTTCATACGCCATAGCATTCAAACTAGCAAATTGATTTATTTCACTAACAACATTCAAAGAAACTGTCTGAGGAGAATTTGCATCATTTTTTACTTGAAAAACATATACACTACAAATAGAGTTTCCAAAATCATCTTTACATAAACCATTCTTCAAAGTTGTATATTTTTTTTCTTCACTAGCTTCATCATCAGCCTTAATTGTAGTATCATTTTGATTTTCAAAAGAATACTCTGTAACCTCTGTATCTGCTGGAATCAAATCATTTTTCATCCAACCACTTTCATAACTAATATACTTTAACTTCAAAGTAGTTGATTCAGTTTTTACAGAAGAATTAGCACTATTCGTAGTAGCAGTAAAATACGCAAAAGTTGCCCCAACTGCCATAATAATGAAAGTTGCAACCGCAATTACTGCATAAAACAATCCTCTCCCTTTATTTTCACTAACAACTTGTCCTTTCTCCCCTTGTATATTTTTATTATCCACTTCTATCTCCTCCTTATATTATATATTAAGTATAGCAAATAAGAAATCAAAAATCAATACTTTTTGAAGAGATTTTTAAATGACTAAAAATAAAAAACAAGCAAAAAATAAGAAAATAAATTAATTAATTAAAACTCATAAATTATTCACTATAAAATATAATTTTATTCATTTTTTCAAAATAGAAACTAAAACCTTAATATTTAAAATATTCTCTTCAAAATCAAAATCTGTTTTTAAAAATAGTAATTAAAATTAAAGAAATTTTTTCAAATTTTAATAAATTCAAACCAAAACTGGTATTATAAACCACTTAATCATAATTTTAAACAATTCTTAAATTTTATAAAACAAAAAAACTTGATATAAAAAATTAAAAACACCTCTAAAAATTTAGATATAATCTTCAATTTGAGAAAACTCATCTTAAAATAGTTATGCAAAATACTCAAACATTAATTTTTTATGAAATCTTGAATTTTATTACTTTTAAGGTAATTATAAGATATGAAAATCTAATTTTCAAGGAAATCAAAATTCAAAAAAAGTCCCATTCTCCATCAAAGAAACAGGACTTTATTAAAGATTTTTCTATTTTATTCACTATTACATTTTACTCATAAATAGTAAATCTTACACCGTTTTTAACATTTTCAATGGTAATATCATAATTCAGTAAGTGTAGAGTCTTACGAACTATCGATAACCCCAATCCAAAGACCCCTTTTAAGCCTTTTTCATATGGAGTGAATATATTATTTAACACATTTTCATCAATATTCTCACCATCATTAAATAAAATAATTTTTTTATTTTTTACAGTAATCTTAACTTCCTTTTTTGCATAGCGCATAAAATTATTTAAAATATTATCAATAATGGCTTCCCACATATCGGCACTTCCACGAAATATTGTGCTCTTTTTGTCAATATCTAGAACAAATTTAACATCAGGCCGAGACATTTTAAATTTATCAACTGCTGCATGAATTATCAAGGATACATCATACTGTTCCTTTAAATTATCTCTTCGCTCTGACAAATAATTTAATTTATTTAAATATAATAAGGAGTGAACTTTAATTTCTAATTTTTTTAATTGTTCTTTCATGACTTTCATCGTTTCAGCTTCCGTCTGAATACCATCATCATATGCTTCCAAATAAGACATCATTACCGTAATAGGAGTTTTAAAATCATGGGAAATATTTTGATACATCTGATTTTTATATTCTTCCTGTTCACTCAAATACGTATGCATATCACTAACCGCGCGATCAAGCGTATATAATTCATCACTATAACGCATATCTGGTTTATGATCATAATTTTCATTCGTAATATTATCAATCTTATCCTTTATCTTCTTAATCCTAACCACTAAATGATTCGACCAAGCCAAAATAAAGAATGAAACAAGAACAAAAGAAATTCCAATAACCCGAAAAATAATCATCAAAATAGACTTCTTCATCCGACTAATATAACTATCATTCGTAATCGCTATCTTAATCTTACCATTACTAACAGAAGTAACATAGTAATAAGTATTTCTCTTATAAATAAATTTACCATTCTCCTTCGTTAAATCAAACCGAGAAAGTAATTTATCCATATCTTTAATATCAATAATATCCTCTAAATTATCTGATATACTAACCGTATTTGAAGAAACAATATATAAATAAGCAACTTCCGTATTTACCGTATTTTCATTAATATCGTCTTCGCTCTGTAAAAAACTAAGAGGTTGCCTCAAATAATTATAAACATTTGTTTCATAAATAGGAATCAATTTATTAGGTAGAATAATTCCAAGAGACACAACCATTATCCCCAAAATAATCATCCAAACAACGAAAAGTTGTTCCCGTAAATTACTCTTTGTCATGTCAACCTATACCCATACCCATAAATTGTATTAATATTAATATCAGGCATTTTCTTTCTAAGTCTTCTTACCAAATCATCTACCACACGATCATTACCAAAATAATCACTTCCCCAAATAATATTCAAAATATCATCTCTAGAAAAGGACTTATTTTTATTGGTAACAAACATATACAACAAATCAAATTCCAATGTCGTCAAAGTAAGTTCAACCTCTCCTCGACTAACACTTCTCTTATCCAAATCAATCGTATAACCATCATAGACAATTTTTTTATTATCCTTAGAATAGACCCTTTTTATCATATTATTAACCCTAAGTACTAATTCCTTAGGAGAATATGGTTTTGTAATATAATCATCACTACCTAGTTCTAGTCCTATAATCTTATCCAAATCCTTATCTCTAGCAGAAGTAAATATCACTGGCACTTCTTCATTCGTTTCACGAATTTTCTTCAAAATATCATAGCCACTAATATCCCCACCTAGCATAATATCTAGTATCCATAAATGAGCATCCACATCAGTATTTTCTATTGCATCTTCCCCATCTAAATAACTAATAACCTGATAACCAGCTTTTTCTAAATAAGCCTTAATTAAAGAATTTAAATCTTTTTCATCTTCTACTAAAACTATCGTCCTCATCACATCACCACATCCAAATTCTAATTACCTAATTAACCTTTTATCTTTCTATTTTCATCTACCACCTCGCCAACTGATTTCATTCTAAACAAAGATAATAGAATAAATATCGAAACATTATGTTAAATTATGGTAAATATTTTTTTAATCAAAATACTAATACAGTCCTTCCTTTCAAAAAAAAGAAAACTAAAAATCACACCTGTTTCTTAAAATTACGAATTTTTTCTAAAATCTTAATATATTGAGCCAAATGCTTCCACTCATCATCCATCTTCAAAGAAAAAATAGTCTTATCAAAAATTCCCTTCTTTTCATTATTAAAACCAATTAAATAGCAAATCACAATCTCATACTTTTTTCTAATATCATGTATAAATTTTTCAGCCTCATCAGCATAAGTAATCGTATAATTATGATTAAGAATCTCCTTACCATCCATAATATCCTTGTCAATTTCCTTAATATCAATCTCATTCCATTTTTCCATAATCAATCTTTGATTATCAGAATTAATATCAACAAAACTATTAACTGGCTTCTCATGAACTTTCTTTACGAAATCCTCTAACTTCTCTTCCTTTAACTGTTTATCTTCCGTTTCTGAAGAACCCTCTTCATTTTTCAAAGAATCTTTCTCCTCTATCACTTCATCTGCAGAAGTATTTTCTTCCTCTTCATCAGAAATATTTTTCTCATTCATCTTATTCAAAGTCTTTAAAATTTCCGTTTTCTTTTTTTCTTTCTTAGGATAAACCTCCTGTTTCAAATCTAAAATTTTTTGTTTATTCTCTTCACTTATTTTTTCTAATTCCTCAGAACTAAACGCATATTCGGCAACTGAAGGATACCCTTTAGAATTCTTAGTGAATTTGCTTTTCACTTTATCAACAAATTTATGAATTAAATTATTATCCTCCATAAAACCACCACACCTATATCTTAACACATTAATATCAATAATACAAATAAATTCTTTAAAGTAAACCCATTCCCTTAAAAGAAAAAAACTGTTATAATATAAACAAAAGTAAAAGGAGAAATTAATCATGGCAAAGAAAAAGAAAAATAAACAAAGCCTACCAAAAGGAATAAGTATTTTACTAATTATAATAGCAATATTTTATAGCTTATATGAAAAAGATATTGACAAAACTTTTGGACTACCGGTAACAGAAACTTTCAAAGAAACAGAAAACACATTAGATATTACCTACTTAGATGTAGGGCAAGCCGATTCTATCTTAATCCAAAATGAAGGACATAATATGCTAATAGATGCTGGTAACAATGAAGATGGGCCACTACTTGTTCAATACTTCAAAGAACAAAATATCACCAAATTTGATTACTTAATCACAACCCATCCCCATGAAGATCATATTGGAGGTATGGATGATATCATTAATAATTTTGATATTGAAAAAATTTATATGCCAGATGTTACTACAACAACAAAAACATTCCTAGATGTATTAGAAGCAATTGAAAAGAAAAATATGACTTATGATGTTCCTAATATTAATCAAAACTTTACCCTAGGAAACACTCTTTTCCAAGTAATTTATACAGGAAATGACAAAAAAAATTTAAACAATTCATCTATCATCTTAAAAGCAACATTTAAAAACACATCATACCTATTCACAGGAGATGCTACTAGTGAAGTAGAAAAGAAAATATTAAATAAAGACATCCAAGCAACAGTCTTAAAAGTAGGACATCACGGTTCAAAATATAGTACTACAACAGATTTTTTAAATAAAGTAAACCCAAAATATGCCATTATTTCTGTAGGAAAAAACAATTCCTATAACCACCCTAATCAAGTTACTATCAATAAACTAGAAAAGAAAAATATTGAAATTCATAGAACAGACCAAGAAGGAAGTATTTTTCTAAAAAGTGATGGAAAAACAATCAATATTACAAGTAAAAAAACCAATACCAATGGAGGCTAAAAAATGAAATATGCACTAGATAGAATAGAAGAAAATATAGCTATTTTAGAAAATATACAAACAGGAGAAAAAATAAAGGTAAGTATTTTTAAACTTCCCCAAAACCTTCATGAAGGAACCATTCTTAAAAAAGAAAATAATACTTACATCATAGATAACCAAGAAGAAGAAAAAAGAAGAAAAGAAATTGAAGAAAAATTTAAAAAATTACGAGGAAACTAACCCTCGTAATTTTTTTATACTTCTAAATTATGATAGACTTCTTGAACATCATCAATATCTTCTAAAGATTCAATTAAAGAAAGCGCTTTCTCTGTACTCTCTTCATCCATAGAAACATAATTATCTGGAATATAAGTAACTTCTGACATACTAAAATCAGTATATCCTAATTTTTCTAATCCTTCTTTAACAGAAAGAAATAAATTAGGTTCTGTTGTAATTTCATACCCATCTTCATTAGAAATAAAATCTTCAATCTCTAATTCCAAAACATCTTCCATTAATTTATCCTCATCATAATCATGGTTAAGAACAAGTATTCCCTTTCTCTTAAATAAATAACTAACTGATCCATCAGTTCCTAAATTTCCTCCACGTTTAGTTAAAGTACTACGAACAAAAGATGCTGTACGATTTCTATTATCCGTTAAGCAATCAATCATTATAGCCATTCCATTAGGACCATACCCTTCATAGCGAACACTCTCATAATTTTCTCCATTACCCTTTTGTGCAGCCTTATCAATAGCATTCTGAATATTAGATTTAGGCATATTTTCAGCCTTAGCTTTTTCAATAACCATACGAAGAGCCGCATTATTAGCAGGATCACTATCTCCAGCCTTTGCTGCCACATAAATCTCTTTTGCTAATTTAGCAAAAACCTTACCACGTTCTGCATCAATAGCCCCCTTCTTTCTCTTTATTGTAGACCATTTACTATGTCCTGACATTTCTTTCACCTCTCTTTTTTTATCTATTAATATTTTAATAATGAATTCCTAATAAGTCAACTCTCTTTTTCAAATCCTTTCAGTAGATAAAAGTATTAATATTCAAATATTAAATCATCTTATTTTTTAATTTCAAAAGAAGAATTACTTTCTATAAATGAACTAACTAATGAAATCAATTGCTGATAATTATTATATCTTTTAGAAAAAGTAACTGATAAACTCTTCTTTGCCTCTGAATTTCTTAATGAAACTCCATCTAAAACATAAACATCATTTGAATAAGAATAAACCTTAAGTACTTTTAAAACATTCATATTTTTTTTATTAGCAATATCAACCTGAAATAAATCTTTTTTTTGAATATATACTTTTTGATTTAACAAATAAAGAATCTCAGAAACATAAACAAAGAAACAAGATACATATGCTAAAAGATAATCATCTATTTTACCACTTAAAGCAAAAAAGACAAATAAAGAAACAAGATAAATAATAAATAACTCTCCATTATTCTGATTAAACAAAATATACATATTATTATTTTCATCAACTGCTATCATTTTATCCATCAAATTAAATTTTTTAGAAAAAAGAAAATCTTTTTTCAGGTAACCAAAAAGAAAAATCACCAAAATAAAAACTATCCATTTTATCCAACTAAATAAAAAAACAAATCCCAAAATCAATAATAGACCAATCAAAAAATAAATTATTTTATCTTTTCGAGTCAATTCTACATAAAAAATATCTTTAATCATTAAAAATCTCTCCTTCTTATTTAGCCACATACTCCAAAAGTACGGGTGCTAAAATAATAATAAGCACTAAAGGAACAAAGAAAAATACAGAAATAATACTAATCTTAATTGGCACTTTACTAATTTCAGCTTTTACTTCTAATTTTCTCTTTTCTCTCAAATAATCTAGTTGCCCATATAAACTACGAATAATACTACTTCCATACAAATTAGCCTGTGTTAAAGATAAAATAATATTATTAATCGTATCACTAGGAATAGACGATTGAATATCATTCATAGCCTCTGTTAAACTTTTCCCATAATCAACTTCCCTTAAAACTTCCCTAAACTCTAAAACAAGTTGTCCAACTAAAGAAGAATTAACAGTTACATTAAGAGCCTCACTCAAATTTCTCCCTGTTTCCAAAGAAAGAGTTAAAATTTCAAAAAAACTAAGAGCCTCTGTCTCTAAAGCAACTTGCCTATCTTTTATTCTTTTATCTAACAAAAAATAAGTAATTCCCCTACAAAAAAGATAAGTAAATAAAGGTGCCAAAATAAAGCCAATCTTACTACTAACTAGAAAAAGTAAAAAAATTAAAATCATCCCCAAAAACCTTAAATTTAAAAAAGAATAAACATCTAATTTAGTTGAAACACCAAGTAAACTAATTTTCCTTTTTATCTCTAAAATAGTCTTCTCACGATACAACTTTTTAGAAAAATAATGTTCTTCTCCCCTCATATCTTACACCCTTACTTTCATAATTTTATTAAGTAAATATATATATATAATAAACATCAAAAGAATAATCCCAAGAATAAAATATCCAAGTCCTGATGTAAAAAATGGAGCAAAATAACTAGGACTAATTACATAAATTACCATAACAAACAATATAGGAATAACCATCAAAACCTTTACTACTAAATTAGAAGCAGCTGTTGAATTTTTTAAATCACTCTCTAACTTCTTCTTATCAAATAAAGTTCTCTCTATACTAGAAAAAACAGCAACAATATTTCCCCCAGTTTTATTTAATATCGTTAAACTAGTAGCAATATAATTCGCTTCATCTAAAGAAACTCGAGAAGCAAACCTAGAAAAAGCAACCTCAGCACTAATCCCATAATTCATATCTTGATAAATCCTTTTAAACTCCAAAGAAATAGGTTTAGGTAAATCTCTTGAAGCAATCTCAACAGCCTGTAAAGTACTCTTTCCAGCCTTAAAAGCATTATTCATAATAATAACCGCTCTAAGCATATCATTCTTAATCTTTTTCTTACATCTTTTCTTATTCCAAATCATATAAATATCATACAAATAATATCCTATAACAAAACTAAATAAGAAACCAAAAATACCTAAACGCTTTCCTTGAATAGCAAAAGAAATAATAATCAAAAAAACAAAAACAACCGCAACAATTAATTTATTTAAAATAAATATAACAGCATCTTTACTATCAACAATTCCCTTCTGATTATAACTATTAGCATACTTAATCAAATGAGAATTTTTAGAAAACTTAGAAAGAAAGTGAAAATACTTAAAACTAATTTGATCAAACAAACTAACATTACTATCTTCTAAAGGAGAAAGAGTATAATTAGCAACTCTCTTCTCAATAGTAATTCCTCTTATCATACGAATAATAAAAAGAACAATCCATAACAAAATTACTCCTAAAACTATTCTAGTTACCAAAATAACATTCATCTCTCCACCTCATTTCTAACTTACCAGAAAAATACTAATTCAGTATTTTTTTATTAAAGATCTTCAATAGAACTTCTCTTTCTTTTAAATAAACTATCCACATCATCAAACCCTCTACGTTTAATTTTCTCATAAACAGAAGGAACACTTCTTCCCTTAACAAAGTCCCCCAAAACAGAACCATCTTCTGCTATTCCATTTTGATGGTATCCAAAAATTTCCTTCGTGACAATATTCCCATCACTCATTCCATCTACTTCACTAATACTAGTAATTTTTCTTCGACCATCTCCCAAACGATCAATTTGAATAATAATATCAATAGCATTTTCAATATATCCACGAACAGCACTAACAGGAATAGCCATTTCATTCATCAAAATCATTGTTTCAAGTCGATTTAAAGCATCAACACAACCATTAGCATGCAATGTTGTAATAGAACCTTCATGTCCTGTATTCATCGCCTGCATCATATCAAAAGCTTCTTTTCCACGAACCTCTCCTACAATAATTCGATCAGGCCTCATTCTAAGAGAATTCCGAACCAAATCACGAATCGTAACTTCTCCCTCACCCTCATAATTATTAGCCCTTGTTTCTAAAGAAATCACATGACTTTGCTTTAACCTAAGTTCAGCAGCATCTTCAATGGTAATAATTCTCTCATCCTTACCAATAAAACCACTCAAAATATTAAGTAAAGTTGTCTTACCAGTACCAGTTCCTCCACTAATCAAAATATTTAACTTAGCCTTCACACAACACTCAAGAAAAACAGCCATATCATTAGTAAGAGCCCCCTTCAAAAGCAAATCATCAATACTTTCTAAATCCTTAGCAAACTTACGAATGGTAAGTACAGGCCCCTTCAAAGATAAAGGAGGAATAATCGCATTCAAACGACTACCATCTCTAAGCCTAGCATCCACCATAGGATTAGCAACATCAATCGTCCTACCAAGAGGCTGCACAATTCTCTGAATCGTCCTAATAATATGTTTCTCATTAATAAAAGAAACACTATCCTCCCGAACCACCTTTCCATCAACTTCAACATAAATTTGATCAGGACCATTCACCATAATCTCTGTAACCCGATCATCATTAAGCAAATCCGTAATAGGCCCATAGCCATTAATTTCATTCTGAATTAAATTAAATATATAATTTCTCTGTAAATAATCCAAATTATAATTACTAATCGCCTTATCAATTTCATCATTAATATATTGATCCAAAAGCTTATCTTCAGGAATATTCTCATCAATCAAATTCTGAATAATCGTACTTCTCAAATGATCAAGCAAATTCTTATCAGAAAAAATATCATAATCATCAATATCCTCTACCTTCAAAGTAGCAGGCTTTACATCAAATTCCTCAATTAGACTCTTTTTGCTCACTTTCCTCTTCCCCACTTTCTAATAATTTTACAGCAATTTTCTTTAGTTTTAAAATATCTCCCCCATGAAAACGATTAACACTACGATTTAAAGTAAGAATTTCCCCATTTAAAACATACTTATCAATATTCTTAATATAAAAACTATTCCCAATAGTATAATCAATATTACATTTTAAAATATTACGAATATCAAATAAAGATAAATAATCTCTTCCTGTATCCCTAGAACAATTCAAAACAACTAAATAATTAGTTTTATCTGTACTTTTAAATATCTGAATTAAATTTCTCATATTCTTTAAATCAATCAAATCATTAGTAACCATAAGAAGACTAACATCAACATTATCAAGTATCATCAAATTAACTTCATTCATCAAATGATTCGTATCCACTAATACAACATCATACTCTCGTTTTGCAAATTCAAAAATCATCGGAATATACTTTGCTTCTATCTTTAAAGCAGATCTAGGATCTTTTGGACTAGCTAAAACATCTATTCCATTATTATAATGAGTAACATAATCAGTTATACTACTATAGCGATTATTAGAAATACTATCAATCATCATATAAATATCTTTCTGATTACGAATATCTAACCAAGTAGAAACACCACCACTATAAAAATCAGCATCAATAATTAAAACCCGCCTCTTCATCATAAAATACAACCCAGCTAAATTAATCGCCATAGTTGTCTTACCAACACCACCCTTAACTGAAGAAACACTAATAATCTTACCCTTAGCACTTGCCATATCATCACCCTATTACTTTACCTTTTCAATCTTTTTTTTTCCATCAATTACACTCCCTTGATACTTAGAAACAACATCAAAATCAGAAAAACCAAACAACGAACTAAATACACCATCTACTTTTTCATGAACAACAATACTTACCTTATCATCATCCCATACTACCTGATGCTCTCCTTCATCAAAGTTTTTATCTAAAATATCCTCTATAACAGTATTTTTCTCTCCTGTAAGTCCATACTCCAACGCCAAATCTAAAACATTTTCTTGTCTATTCTTACATAAAAATACTTTACCACAATCAATAACAATAGCCATTATCCCAAGCAAAATAGGAATAATTAAAACAAATAATACTAAACTTTGCCCCTTATTATTCATCACGAGGAACTATCCTTTCTACCTCTACAATACAAGGATTTCCTAAAATTTTATAAAGAAGTGGATTAATTAATGTAATATTCTCAGAAATCTTTATTTTATTATACTTCTCCTCAAAAACAGACTCTTCTATCTTAATTTTCGAATAACTCTTTGCGACCTCTTCAGCGCTCTTCCCATTCCTAAGCAATAAAACAATATCAGTACTATTTGTTTCTAATTGATTTTTAGTAGACAAAAAATTTCCAAAATCAACAATAGTAAATAAAATAAGCAGAAATACTGGTAAAATTAGTACAAATTCTACTAAAGCCTGTCCACGACGATTCATACCACATCACACCCAATCCCTATTATCAACTCAATTATAACAAAAACAGAAAAAAAAAGAAAGCATTTCCCTTCAAAAAAATCTTTCCTAAATTAATTTGGCAAATTTTCTAAATGATCAACAGAAAATGGTAACACCTCTCCAATATCCTCAACAACCCGAACAAATAATTGAAAAGAAATGCCAACCTCATCACTATTCTGTTTCAAAACTTTAATCTCTTTAATTTCACGAATATAAGGATTATCTCTCTTTAACTTATCCGAAACATAAGAACTAGCTTTCTTCTCCAAAATATCTTCCGTATAAATTTCATCCCGAACATCAGCCTCATACTGTACCTCACGAACCATCTGAATATCCAACATATTAAAAGAAAACAGTATTTTTTTCTTACTCTCAAAAACACGATATTGATGGAAATCAAAAATACCAAAACGTTTACCAAAAAAATAAAGGGCATACACTTCTCTTTTCTTACCAGTCAAACGAGATTCTTGATAAACATAAGGATAGTGAAGAGAAACACGATACCAAACTTCTCCCAAAACATTTCCTTTAGCCATCGTAGGAACTTTCGTATTATTAGGAAGCAAAATTTCTCCAGAAATCACAATCTCTCCCTTTTTCACATAATCATTAACAAACTTCATCTTTTCCCCAACAGTAGCATCTATCCTAGTAATAACCGCATTCTTACGACTAACAATATGTTGATACTGATAAGCTTCTTTCTCCTGATTTAACTTTCTCCCCTCAACCCGAACAGTATACTTTGTCCCATATTCAACAATCTCTATCCATTCCAACTTATCCTTATTATTCTTTAAAATATCACTTTCAATTTTCTCAAGTTCCTGATAACTCTTCTTAAAAGTATACTTACAAATACCATATTTCTTTAACTCACTAGATAAAAACGAACGAAGTTCCTTATCTTGATGAATAATTTCAACTTGACTAATCACACGAGAAAATAAAATAATCATCATTAATCCAAATCCCATAAATAAAAGTAAAAGAAAATTCTGATGAAATTTATCTTCTATTCTTTTCTTTCCCATATAACCAAGGACATGAATTTCATAAACAGACCGATATTCCAATAATTTTTCATATTCAGAATAATCTAAAATAAGTTCAATCTCTCTTCTCGATTTTGGAATTACCCGATAAATATGTATCTTTCGTTTTAACACTCTTTTTAAATAATTTTGTACATTATTTCCAACAACAAGAACCCGTATTCGATTATCAAATCTTTCCAAATATCGATTTCTCATAATTATTCACCTATCAAAGTGTATGTAAAAAAAAGACTTTTATACTTCAATAGAACATATTTTTCCCTCAATCAAAATTTCATCATCCTGCATTTTTGAAATCACCAATTGACTACCAGTTAAAATACTCCTCCCCCCTTCATAGCGAACAACTATACAAGTATCCGAAAAATCAACAATCTCTAAATAGTTCATAATATGCACCCTATTTTTATCAATTGTAATCCGATATTCTCTATCCACAAAATACCGATCCATATCCCTAAAAAGCTTCAAACACAATCACCAATATAATATACGAAAAAAATACTGAATAAGTTCTTCCCTCAGTATTTTTTAATAGATAAATAATTAACTTAAAACTTGATTAACTCGACTCCCTAATTTAGAAAATTCCTGAATCAAATTTTTCATTCCCTCATTCTCTAAAATTTTAGAGTAAATTTGATTTTTCTCCTCTACAGAAATATCTTTATACAAAATAGAATTATTAATATTTTTCTTCTCTATTTTTTTATTTACCTCATAAGAAGAAGTAGTCATCAACTGAACAGAAAAACGATTTACCCGATCATTCACTAAAAACGTAGATTGAACTGTATTATCCTTCTTTCTACTCACTTGAACAACACCATCATAAATAACTTTACTATTTTTATCATAAGAATAAGAATATTTTTCCCTATCTTCTTTTTGAAAAGCAACTTTCTCTCCATCAGATTTTAATTCCAACTTCAAAAAACTATCATTTCTTGTATAAAGAATAATATTGATATCACTATAATCTTCTTCTACACTATCAGCAATATTATTCAATTTCTCCTTCAAAACAGATACTTTTTTACCTGTAACACTAGATAAACTCTTTAAAAAAGAACTATCCAAAGACAAATCATGAAAAATATTTTTTTTCATCTCTTGATAATTTTTACGATTTAAAACTAACGTAGTTTTTAATATCTTCTTTGAATCAATCGTAACATAATCCTTCTCAAAATAATCATCCCTCAAAGAATTAATCAATACTTTTTCAATACTATTATAAATTACCCGATAATCACTAGAAAGATTTAATTTAAAAAAAGAATCATAATTATCAATAGGAACCTTAATACTTTTATCATATAAATTATCTAAATATAAATAACCATTCCCACTCTCCATATAAAAACTAGAATTCAAAAGTTCTTTTTTATCATAATTCGACTTCATCTCAAAATTCATTCTCTTCGTAGCATAATCTACACCATATAAAAACGAAACATCAATCTTATTTAACATCTCCAATATTTGTTGTTCATCTTTATCAGTACTTTCCCCATTAATCCCCAAAGTTAAAACTCCCTGCAAACTTTTAGGCTTATCTTTTAAAGTATTTTCCTCCAAATATTCAACAACATTCTCAATAAGTACACGAAATCGATTTCTAGAATTAGAAAGCTTATAATAAAAAAGTCCTCCTATTCCAAGTAAAATAAATAAAGTTACCAAAACAACTACAATAAGAATAGTATGATTATTCTTCCTTTGACTACTCATTAACACACCTCATATCCTACAATATAATTGTATAGTAGAATAAATCATTTGTAAATAGAAGAATTAATTTTTTCTAAATTTTCACCACTTTCTTTTAAAGTACTTACCTTTTTTACACTAAAATCACAAACTAATTTCCATATATTGTTCTCCTACTTTAACACCTTCAATAAACTCATAAAATCCAACACCATAATTCACAGTACTATATCGATATATTTGGATATCACGAATAGAAATATTTGGATTATGATAAAGTTGTTGAGCCACATATAACTTAATCGCCTCATTCAACGAACTTGCTTCATAAATTCCATTTGTTTCTTTAAAAGTTCTCTCTATTAAATAATATTTTTCCCCTTCTCCAGAACTAAAAATCAAAAAAGAATGATGATGAAATGTACAAAAAAAAGTATAAACATCATAACCATTATACAATAACCAATCCTTTTCAAATTCAACTTGATCATAACATAAACCACATTTTGAAAAAATTAATTCTTCCGGAGTTTGCAAATAATAACTTTTAAATAAAGTATCTTCATATAATTTATCATCATTTAATAAACTGCGCATATAAACTTGATGATCTTCTCTAGAAATAAAACCATATCTTATATTTTTTCTCATATATTCATATAATTCATCAGGACTGTGAATAGTATCATAAATAGCAAATAATTCTTTTTTTAAATCCATCATATAAAATCAACTCACTTATTTTCAATACATAAAATAAAACGCACTTTCAGTTAAAATCATGAATTGTCGCTGTTTCTATTTTGAAATTAAATATCTTCTTTTGTGTAAAAATATAACGATAAAATTCATCACATGAAATATTATAATTTGGCTTATTATACCTATATATAAAAACATCTAAACCTTTTGGAACCTCATTTTCTCTACTTTTAATAAATTTGATTTCAACATCATTTAATAAATCATTTAAATTACTATATTCATGAACCCCTTTTTCATCAAACCATGAATGCTCAAACCAATAAACCTTACTATTCATATAATATACAAGAAAAGTATGAGAAGGTAAATTATTTTTATCATCAATATAAATAAAATATGTTTCATTTTTTATATTATTTTCTTCAAATAATCGTCTTTCTAACTCTACTTGCTCCCAACAAACTCCCACCTTTTTATTTAATAATTCTTCTGGTGACATTAAATAATATACTTTGTTAAACGTAGATTCAAAATCTATATTATCACATATATTATTTCCATTATCATCTAAAAAACCATATTCGATTTGATTCATTATATCCATTATTTTTTGAATATTATTCATTACATATCACCTTTATCCCTCACTCAATCTTCAAATTGAGCAAAATTATTTTTCTTTCCCCATCTTATAATCTCTAACATTTTTTACCACTACACCCCATTATTTGAAATTATACTTGCACTTTCATTAATTATATTTTTATAAAATTCTATCTTTTCATTCAGTAATCATGATAAAGTCTTTTCTAAAAAATTTTATATCTCAAACATAATTGATCACTCATCATTCATTCTATAAATAAAAAACTAACATTTCTGTTAGCAATCTATACTTAAATTCAAGACATGTTCGAGTTTTCCATCAATTTAGCACAATATAAAATCCTATTTTGAACACTCATATTTAAGAACAACTAATAAACATCAATTCTATATACAATATACCATGAATTTAATAAATTATCTATATTTATTTTAAAAAAAATACTGATTAAACTCTTTTCCTTAAAGTACTATTTTCCATCATAGATTGATTAAGATATTCATCATATTTTTCATTATATTCATTAGAAATACTTCTATCTACGCCATACATATTAACTTTTATTTCACTACCAATAGAATTAACTATACTTACTCCATCAAAAATATTATTTGACCTAAATTGATAAAATCTAGTTGCCCCAATCGTTTCATGAGGTAAAAAAGTAGTAATTACTCTATCAAGAAATTCTTTACATAAAACATTATAATGATCACTCGTTATTCCAAGATTTAAATGTTTTTCAAAATTTCTAAAAGGTACATAAATATCCATAGTACACATATTTTGACCATCTATTTTTGCAGAACTAAAATTCATCATACCAGACACCTTAGAAGTATCTTCTAATATCTGCATAATATATTCAACAATTACATCAACTTTCTCTGGAGCTAATACCTCAGCTTCTTTTTTCTTCATCTTATACCATCTTTCCTTTATTAACAACTATTCAAATTTAGCATTTCTCTCCCATTTACTTACATTTGTATTTTTACAACATTACTCAAAATGTCGCAATCATTATAACATTAAAGCACAGACAAAAAACTAAAAATGATAAAATTACCCCCAATATCTTCAATTCTTATAAACCAAATAAAATTAACATAGTACAAATCTCATGAATATCCACAGTTCTTCACAAATTTGATTGATGCTTAATTATCATTACATATATCCTGTTAAATTTTTTGATGCCCCTTTTTACTATCATCAACTAATTTTAGCACTATAATAACCTATTTATTTTATATCTTTAATAATTTATCTAGGTTTTCGAGTTATATTTCCTTCAAATGATTGATCTTTTCTTAAAACTTCACTTTTTATTTCTTGTAGCTCTTCTAATGTAATTGGAACCAATTTATAACTACTAATATTTGCATTTTGAGGAAGTAATTTATTCCCCATATCAATCTTAGCATTATTTTCACCAACACGCTTATATTGAAAATAATTATTATCAATTTTTATAATGTAATAACCATACTTTTTTAAATCACTGTCAAAAAGATATCCATTTGATAGTAATTGATTTTTTTCTTCTCTATAAATATTTTCTTCTTCCTTTAATTCCTTCAAATAATCTTTAAAGAAAGACATTTTTTTATTAAACATTTCAGGGTTAACACTTTTTAGTTTTTCTAAAAATTGCCCATATTGTACAGAGTAATTGACACTAGGTTCTTCTTCTAATCTATTAGTACTTTGGATAGTTACATATTTAGTAGTAATATCTTCTCTTCTTTCATAACTTTTCCCTAATATAATATAATACTCGTTATAATCAACCATTCCAAAATTATCCAAATTTAACATTTCTCTACCATTTATGATGTATTTGTTATATGCCATTTTATCACCTCTTTACATAATTATATCATATTTTTTCATGACATAATAAATAATTCATTACCAGTACTTGTTATATTTTCTCTAAACTTAACAATTTTAGGAATACATTTACCATAAAATACTTTTTCAAATTCTGATAGATTTATTTTCTTACCTAAATTATGAATATAGATTTCATTTGAATAATTAAAATCAAGATATAAATATTCTATGTGGTTCAATATAAGCAATATTGTTTTATTTATCTTCTTAGTACTCCCATTTATTATAGTTAGTCTAGTATTACAAAAAGTCACGTATAATCATTATTCATTGTTTTAAAGATTGTTCAATCTCTAATTATTTTTTAATAAATTTAATCATAGATACCACCTTTTTATGATTTTTTCGTTTTATAAGAAAAAATCAATCATTTCTGATTGATTCTATATATCAAAGTTCGAACAGTTGAACAAATCGCCAATGGTGCGAGTGAAGGGACTTGAACCCCCATGGATAAACCGCTAGATCCTAAGTCTAGTGCGTCTGCCAATTTCGCCACACTCGCATATAATTAATATGGTGGACCCTGATGGACTCGAACCATCGACCGCCCGGTTATGAGCCGGATGCTCTAACCAACTGAGCTAAGGGTCCGTATGCACTAATAATAGCACATTTTTTCTTCTTAATCAATAATTTTTCTAAAATTTTTATATTTTAACAAATAGTTAATAAATAGTTTTATTCATATTAGCATAATCATTCATTAATTTTAAACATTCTTCATGAGAAATTTGATGAAGAGATAACTTACTCCCCTTATTTCCAGAGCGAATAAACTGATAAATAAAATCATCACGAAATCCAATCTTTTCAGCATCTTTTAAATCTGTTCCATAATAAACTTCACTTATATTTGCCCACATAATTGCAGATAAACACATTGGACAAGGATATCCAGTAGCATACAAAACACAACCAGATAAATCATATGTTCCCAATTTTCTAGAAGCCTCACGAATTGCATTCATCTCAGCATGCTCCGTAGGATCATGATGTAAAAGTACTGTATTAGAAGATACAGCAATAATTTTCCCATCCTTTACTATCGTTGCCCCAAATGGACCACCATAGCCATTCTGAGAAGTTTCTCTTGCTAATTCAATTGCTTCTTTCATCTTTCCACCTTACCTTTGTTTTATTTTAACAACCGTACACCCAACATTTTCACCACAAATATGAAATTCTAAAACTTTTTTATTTCGAGATAATGCCTCATGGGTTGCTTCCTTAACAATTCCAGTACCAATTCCATGAATAATCAAAATTTCTAAATATCCAAGTTCATAAGCCTCATCAACAAAATCATTCACCATAACCCTAGCACTTTCCCGATCAAAACCATGTAAATCTATCTTAGGTAATCTATCTAAAAAAATATCATATACTTTCATATCCACTTCCCCTACAACCATAAAACATTATAACATAGTAATTGGTAATTTTACAACTACCTTTGTCCCTTTACCTAACTCAGAAAAATAATCTAAAGTCCCTTCATGAGCCTTAATAATTTCATTAGATAAACTTACCCCTAATCCAGTCCCTTTTACTTTCGTCGTAAAAAACATTTCCTTCATATGAGATAAAGTCTCTTTATCCATACCACTTCCATCATCAATAACTTCAATATAATAATACTTATTCTGTATTTTCGCATTAACTAAAATCTTTCCATGACCAGACATTGCTTCTAAACTATTTTTAATCAAATTAACAAAAACTTGCTTTAAACGACTATAATCTCCCATTATATATACATCATCCTCATTTTGAGCAAAATTCATTTCAAACGAAACATTTTTCCCCTTTATCAATAAATTTAAATCACTTTCTAACTCCTCTAGCAACATATTAACATCAACATAATCCTTCTCTATTTTTATCTTACTAAACTCCATAAAATCATTCATAATATCAAGACTTCTATTTAACTCTTGTCGAACAATTGGAATATATCTTTCAACTTGACTACAATCATTAACATTTAACATATCCAAATATCCCTTACAAACAGCAATAGGATTCTTTACTTCATGAGTAATTTTAAATAATGAATTTTTAATTTGTTTATCCTTCTCGAGCTCAGAAACAGACAAATATAAAGAAGTAACCTGTTCTGCCAATTTAAATAAATGTAATAAAGAAAAAGGTAATATATAAAATAACAACATATAAAAACATAAACGAATAACAGAAACAACATCACTAGATGTAAAAACATAAAAATATTCCATCGTAAAGAAAAATCCTTGTAAAACTGCAATTAATAAAATAAATGTATTATCTCTTATCTTTCTCTTCTTTCCAATCACCCACATCAAAAAATAACAACTAAACTTAATTAACATAAAAATAATATGTAAATGCAAATAAAAATAAGAATATAAAATAACAATCATCGATAAAAGAACCCCTACATTAGGCTGTTTTTTCAAATAAGCAACAATAATTGGTAAATTACAAAATAATAATCCAAGCGAATTTCTATCAATATTTCCATAGCGAAAACATAAATACATAGAAGTAACCAATGAAACATCTAAAATTAAATTACTATACTTCTCCATACAAACTTCCCTATAACAATTATAAATAAAAAATACTAAAATAGGAAACATCATTAAAATAATATTTAATATAATATCTTCCATAAAATACATAATATCCCTCTTTTCTTCATCTAAAGAATACTAAAAACAAAAAGATATTTTTGTCGAATGATGTCGAATAAGTAAAACTTTGTCGAAATAAAGAAAAAAAGTAGAAGACTTTTTATACTTCTACTTCAACTCATCAATATATTTTTTTAATTTTTTAGCATCTTTTCCAAAAATAATTTTTAATTGATCTTCTATCTCAACAACCCCTTTAGCCCCAAGTTTCATAATTCCTTCCTTGTTTGCTTTTGTTACATCTTTTAAAGTAACCTTAAATCGAGACATTTCGACTTCAGTATCAATAATATTATCTTTACCTCCAAGATACTCGACCAATTTATTAATTTCTAGTTTAAAATCTTTACTATTTGCACGAATAACAGCCAAAAATATAACAATTAAAACAGTAACAATAATAAAATAATGTATTGGTTGCATTTCTCCACCTCACTTTAAATTATACAACATAATATCCAATTTAACAATCCTTAAAACTTTTTCTTTCTTTCAACTTTACCTAAAAGAAAGAAAAACATAAGTATTTTATTTCAAATAATATTTATATTCCTTATTTCTAATTTTAATAGAAAACCAAACTCGAGAAGCCTTATTCAAATCCTTATTTACCGATAAATAAACGCCATCCTTATAATTACCCGGTGTCTTATCATAAAAGGAAGAAGTATAATCTTTACCATCTAACGTATATCCCAAAGTGGCATAATTAGATAAAAAAGAAAAATTATCCATACCTAATTGATTGCTCTCCATTAATACATTCAATATCAAACCTTGTCCACTTTGAATAGAATATTCTCCCTTAAACTTCTGACCCCTAACCTCATAATCATAAGAATAAGAAAATTTATCCTTCAATTCATAAGACTTAAATTTTAAAGTTCCACTACCTAAAACTGTATCAGATAAATTAAGTTCATTCCCTAAATTTAAAGATTTAGTACTAGACTTTTCATCTAAAGAAACAGGTTTTAATAAAACAACCTTATCATCAGAATAAATTAACTTCATCTCATCACTAAGTTCACTATTAGAAACAGAAAACAAAAATACATACAACTGATTTCCTGAAATTTTTTGTTTCTGATAAACAGTTCCTAAATCAGAAAAATAATTTGTATAGCGAACACCAGAAGAATAACTATTACTCTTTGTTTTCAAAATTACATTAGCATCCTCTAAAACTTTCTCTCCAACCCTAGAAGATATCATAATTCGAACTGCAACAAATGAATGTTCCAAATCACCAACCATAGCCCCTTTAGAATCCCTTGTAGTAATATAAGAATCAACTACCTGAAATTTAAAATTATCCGAAGAAAAATTCTCCTTTTCACCATATACTTTATGAATGACTTCTTTATCAACAGTAAACATACTAATCCCAATTACCAAAAGAACAATAATAATCAAATAAATAAACGCCTTATTCTCTAAATAATAATATTTTAATTCTCTAATACCACGATGAATCTTTCTTTGAGCAACCTCAGTTCCTCCAACAGTAAACTCAACTTCCTCACTATCAGAAACATCTTCCCCCAATTCTTCCAAATCCTTAACAAAATTAAATTTCTTAATATCAAACCCTAATCCCCTTATAATAAGAAAAATTAAAGCTAAGTATTGTACAACAATCAAAATACGAAGTAAATCCCTATACAACAGTAGCGTCTTAACTTCTAAAACAGAAATATAAATAGTATGTAATCCCCCATAAGAAATCTGTATCATCACCCCCGTTAAAAAATACAAAAGAATAAATAATAAATATAAAACTCTAGGCTTCTTTTTATATCGCATCAAAGCATAAACAACCAAGCAAATCGCAATAGATAAAACAATCGCAATAATATAATAATTTGTAATATAAGAAACAGCATCTAATTTGCTTACACTACCCTGAATAAATCCATTATAAAATTGCAAAATCTGATTAACCTTCATCATAAGATAAAAAGATAAACAAAATAAAATTAAATGAATAATTTTAAAATGACGAATTAAAAATCCATAAGGTTTTCTTAGTATCATTATATCAACCACCTATTATAGATAAAATTATACACTAAAAAAAAAGAAATGAAAAGAATTATTTTTTAGAAAATCCAATAAGTTGACCTTCTCTTAAATAAATTTTTTCATTCCAATTCATTAATTCCTCAATAGAAAGATTAAACTTTTTCAAAATATCATTTAATGTTTCATTTTCTTTCACTAAATATAAAGAAATATTATCAGCAGGCAACATCAACGATTGATTAGGATATATATAATCATCTTTTTCTAACCCATTAAGTTGCAACAATAAATTATAATCAATCCCCTTAGCCTTAGCAATTTCATAAATATTATCTCCCTTTTTGACGGTATAATACTGATAAATTCTTCCACTTCTTACAGGAACTACCACTAATGATCCGGTAGTAACTTCATAAATAGGAGAAAAGCCATTTATCCTTCTAAGTTCATTCTCATTCATCCCATAATTACTAGAAATTGAAGATAAAGTATCCTCTGACCTAACCGTATAAACTTCATACATAAACACCACTTCCATAGTTAAAATATGCAAAAAAAAGACTTTTGACACAAAAAGAAAGGTAAAAGGTTTGACTTAAAGTTATTTTTATGATATAGTTTTAATGCAATTCATTTCAAGGAGGGATAATATGGCAAAAAATATATCAAGTAAAAAAACAAATATGGCAAATAACAGACCAAACTGTTTAAAAGTAACTAAAAAAGCACAAAAAGTAAACTTACAAAAAGTTAAAATTGAAGATGAAAACGGAAATACTGTAAAAGTAAGATTAAGTGCTAGAGAAATTAGAGCTGCTAAAAAAACTGCTGCAGTTGCTGCTTAATAATAAAAATGCTTCTCAAAAAATGAGAAGTTTTTTTATGCAAAAAAATACTTTATTAGTATTTTCCACAAATAACAAAAACTAATAAAGTAAAGAATTAACTCTTTCTATATAATTATCAGACTTAACAATATAAGAACCAACTACAGCAATATCAGCATCTTTTACCAAAGAAATTGTTTTATCATTAATTCCTCCATCTACTTCAATTAATACAGACAACTGATTTTTATCAATATAATTCTTTAACATAGCAATCTTATCTTTAGTATCTAAAATAAAAGATTGCCCCCCCCGACCAGGAATAACACTCATCAAAAGAATCATGTCAATCTTATCTAAATATGGATAAATATCTTGAATATCTGTATCTGGACAAATTGCTATTCCACATCGATACCCCATATCATGAATCCTCCGAATATTTTCTAAAATATCTTGTTTTGTCTCCAAATGAAAAGTAATAGACTCAATATTTAAACCTATAAATCGATCTAAATAAGAAGAAACATCCTCAACCATCAAATGAATCTGAAGTTTAAAGTGAGAAAGATTATTAATACTTTTAATTTCATCCATATCCTGAAATTGAATATTATCAACCATCTTCCCATCCATAACATCAATATGAAGATAACTAATACCCGTCTGATTCAACTTATCTACAGAAGAAATTCTATCTGAAGCATCCAATAATGAAGTAGAAATTTTCATCGTCTCTCCCCTTCCTTATCACTAATAAAATGAACATAATTATCGTAGCGACTTTTTAAAATATCCCCACATTCAACCATCTTCTTTACATAGCATCCATCTTCTTTTATATGCATACAATCCCTATACTTACAATGTTCTAAAAAAGAAAACATCTCATTCATATTATCACGAATTGCATATTTATCCATCCCATGAAAATCAACATTTGAAAATCCAGGAGTATCAACAATATAGCCATCCACTACTTCATATAACTCAGTATGCCTTGTCGTATGCTTTCCTCGATTTAAAGCATATGAAATTTCATTCGTCTTAAGCTTTAACGTAGGAGAAATTCTATTTAATAAACTACTCTTCCCCGCACCAGACTGACCTGTTAATACCGTAATCTTATCTTTAAAAATATGCTTTAATCCATCAATATCATCATTAGTAAAAACTTCATAGCCAGCATCTTGATAATACTTCATCACTTTTTCTATATTTTCTTTTTCTAAATCAGAAAGCAAATCCAACTTTGTAAAACAAATAACTGGTTTAATTCTATGATAACTAATTACAGTAAGTAACTTATCCAATAAATAAGAATCAAAATCAGGACTCTTAACACTAGCAACAACAATAGCCTGATCAACATTAGCAACACTAGGACGAACAAGAGAATTCTTTCTCTCATGAATAGCTAATAAATAACCATTACCTTCATCAAAAACAACATGATCACCAACCAAAGGAGAAAGCCCATGATAACGAAACTTTCCCCTAGGTTTACATAAATAAGTATTATTCACACTTTTAACTAAATAATCATTACTAATATTTTTAATAATTAATCCTTCCATAAATCCCCCTAATCTAAATTATCATCTGTATCAGTACTATTACTACTATCACTTTTTGTATAATAGCAATTAATAACAGCATCTTTACCACTAATTTGATAATTAACTTGAGGAGTAACTAAATCATAAGATGCTTTACCTGGACAAGTAACTGTGCCACTTTCTCCATCTTTATGTTTCTCTACTTTTGTATCAAAAACTGATTCAGTACTACCCTTTAAATAATAATTAATAGTCAAATTATAAGTCGTCATATCAACATCAATAGTAACAACAAATTGTACCCCACTAGCAATCTTACCTGTACGATTTTGTCCAGTAACAGCCTTATCTAAATAACTACTATAATCACTAACGACATTTCCCTTTTTATCCTTTACAACTAAAGATAATCCATATTGATTAGCAAAATCCTCTGCTTTAGATAAAGTCCAACCTTCCGTAGCAATCTCAGGATAACTATCATAAATATCTGGAATATATAAAGTAAGTTCATCACCTTTTTTCAACTTAGTTTCTTCTTTCTCTACATACTTAGGACTCTGATCAATAACAGCATCAATTTTTCCAATATAATCCTTAGGACTTTCTACTTTCTTTTTCTCAACAGTAACTTTAAGCCCTAATTTCTCTAATTTTTTCTTAAGAGAAGAAGCATTTTGATTAGTATAATCCTCTAATACAACATCAGCAAGTCCAGTTGATTCCACAACAGTAATAATGCTTCCCTTTCTCTTACTAGAACCAGCACTAGGTTGTGTTTCAATAACATACCCTTCTTTAATTTTATCACTAGCTTCCTTCTTTACATCATACTTAAAGCCCTTCTTCTTTAAAACAGAAATCGCTTTATCAATCTTTTGATTAGTAACGTCAGGAACTACAATTACCTTTGTATTATTACGATGATTTAAGAAAATCAAAGTACCAGACATCAATAAAATAACAACTAATCCTACCAAAATAAGTATTTTTGTACGAGTCATCTTCTTTTTTTCTTTTTTTCGAGAACCACCATTACCAATTTCTTCTCTATTAGCAGGAATTTCTACTTCTTTAGCCTTAGGCTGAGTAACTGTAGATTCTTTAATAGGAATTGCTCTACTCTCATCTAATTCACTCTCTGGATAAGGAAAATGATATTTTACCTCATTCTGCCTATCTTCATCTAAAGCATGAACAATATCATCATGCATTTCATGAATATTATCATATCTATTTTTAGGATTTTTAGCTGTTGCTTTTAAGACAATATTCTCAACGCTTTGAGGAATTAAAGGATTTTGTCTACGAATACTAGGAATTCTCTCCTTCATTTGCTTTAAAGCAATCTCAACAGCATTATCTCCCTTAAAAGGAACACTTCCCGTAAGTAATTCATACATCAAAATACCAGCAGAATAAATATCACTCTTGGTAGTAGCCCCTTTTCCACTTGCTTGCTCAGGTGGTAAATAATGAACACTACCCATAACAGAGTTAGTCTGTGTCAATTGTGTTGCATTCATTGACATAGCAATACCAAAATCAGTAATTTTAATCATTCCATTATCTAAAATCATAATATTTTGAGGTTTAATATCACGATGAATGATATAAGCATCATGTGCCTGAGCTAGCCCATCAGTAAGTTGTGCCATAATATCAATAACTTCAGGAACCGTCAAACTTCCTCTTTTTTGAATTAATTGTTTTAAAGTCTTACCATCAATATATTCCATAACAATATAATGTTGTCCATCTTCTTCCCCAACATCATAAACCTCTACAATATTAGGATGTGACAAATCTGATACACTTTTTGCTTCTCTCTGAAACCTACGAATAAATTTCTCATTATTCTCAAGATCTCCTCTTAAAACCTTAATTGCAACATCTCTATCCAAAATCTTATCATGTGCTAAATACACATTTGCCATACCACCCTCACCAATTGATTTTAAAATTTCATACCGTTCATTGATAACTTGCCCTTTCGATAGCATCACACATCACCGCTTTCTCTTTTTAAATAAGCAATACTTATATTGTCATTTCCTCCTCTAGCATTTGCTTTACGAATTAATTTTTCTACCGCCTCCTGAGCAGTAGCTTCTTCGTTCAAAACCCTTTCTATTTGTTCTTCTGTAATCATATTAGTAAGACCATCACTACAAAGAAGAATACCATCATTTTTAACATCTACATCAAAAATATCAATATCAATAGGATTATTTGCTCCTAAAGCTCTCATTAAAACATTTTTTCTAGGATGATATTTTGCCTCCTCAGGAGTAAGTTCTCCAGTAGATACAAGTAAATTCACTAATGTATGATCTTTTGTTACTTTATGAATTTTATGATTTTTAATCACAAACCCCGAACTATCTCCAATATTACCATACAACAAATAATCATTTGTCTTAATTGCACAAACAAAAGTTGTCCCCATTCCTTT
The DNA here is from genome assembly GCA_934162265.1 of uncultured Bacilli bacterium. Taxonomy (GTDB): domain Bacteria; phylum Bacillota_I; class Bacilli_A; order RF39; family UBA660; genus RUG11198. The sequence goes on from CAKPHZ010000012.1 coordinate 37,417, forward strand.
ACTATCAGGATTCTCTTTGGTATACTCAAAAATCTTCTGATTCATTTCTGTAACAATATTTCTCAAAAATTCAACAGCACTATCTTTATCACCAATAGAATCTAAATTATAAAATTCTTCCGTTAAATGATTAATTGCAATCGCACTAGCCACTTCTCCAGCCTTATGTCCTCCCATTCCATCAGCAACGGCAAGCAAATATTCTCCTTTATCATTATTCAAAATAATAACATTATCTTCATTGTGTTCCCTAACTTTTCCTGTATCTGTCAAATAAAATGTTTCCATTAAAATTCTCCTTTCAAAACAGCATTATTAGCCCTAAGTTGTCCACAAGCAGCATCTACTTTTCCTCCAAATTCCCTACGAATTGTCACATTAATATTCTCTTTCTTTAGTATATCATAAAATCTTAAAATTTGTGACTTTTTAGAACGCTTATACCCTATATTTTCAGTCTCATTATAAGGAATTAAATTAACATAACACATCATATTTTTTAATCGCTTTGCAAGTTCTCTAGCACAATCATCAGTATCATTAATTCCATCTAACATAATATATTCCATAGTAACTCTACGATTAGTTTTTTGAATATACTTCTTAATCACTTGAAATAAACTATCCATATCATAAGCAGAAGCAATAGGCATTATTTCTTTTCGAATAGTATCATTAGGAGCATGTAAACTAATCGCCAAATTCACTTGCCCTTCTTCTTGCATAAACTTTTCAATCCCAGGAATAACACCACAAGTAGAAATAGTAATATGTCTTGATCCTATGCCAATTCCTCTACCACAATTAATAATCTTAACAAAACGCATTACATTATTATAATTATCCATAGGTTCCCCTATTCCCATCATAACAACATGTGTAATTCTTTTTTTTATATCTTCCTCAATTAATAATATTTGTTGAACAATTTCATAAGCTTCTAAATTTCGTACTTTCTTCAAACGACCACTTTCACAAAAACGACATCCCATATTACAACCAACTTGACTAGAAACACATATACTTATCCCATAATCATGAAACATCACAACAGACTCTATTCTCTCACCATCTAATAACTCAAACAAATATTTAGAAACACCAACATCTTCTTGCTTTACCAACAATTTAATCTTTTCAAAAGAAAAATTATCTTGAAGTATTTTTTGACATTTAGTTCCTATATTCATCATTTGTTTTGGATCTTCTATTCTTTTCTTATACAAAAAATCAAAAACTTGTGTTGCTCTAAATTTCTTATCTCCAATAGAAACAAAATAATCCTCTAATTCCCATAAAGTATAATCATAAATATTCCTCATATCTCTCTCCTAAAAAATTCTATTTATAAATAAATAAAATAAAACAACATCAAGAATAGAATAAAGTAAAATAATCAAAATACTAGATTTAAAAGTAATTTTTTTCTTTAAAAGAAATTTATCTATTAAAATAGTATAAAGAGAAAAAAAGCCAATAATTAATAAATTAATATACCCTCTTCCCAAAAACAAAAGTTTATCATTACTAATTAACACATCATTATTTAAAACTTTAACATAATGAACAGAATTTTTTTTAGCAATATAAATAGTGAATACAATATTAATCAATATCAAAAATATATAAATATAATTTTTATTTTTTATAAAATTTTTAAATGATTTCTTTTTCTCTAATTGTTGTTTTTTTTCTTTCTTATAAATTTTTTTATGCATAAACTCCTCCTACTCTTCTTAGATATAAGTATATCTTTTTTTTTATCGTTATTCAAGTATTTTAAGATGAAAAAAAACACTAAGTTATCTTAGTGCTTCAAATTATCATTTCCAATAGCTTGCACTGCAGTAATAGCAACTGCTCCTACTATATCAGAAACATTACAACCTCTAGACAAATCATTAACAGGCATCGCAATACCTTGACAAATAGGACCATATGCTTCAGCATGAGCTAACCTTTGAACTAATTTATATCCAATATTTCCAGCATCTAAATCAGGAAAAATTAAAACATTTGCACGACCAGCAACTTCACTTGAAGGAGCTTTAGATTGTGCTACTTCTGGTACAATAGCAGCATCTAGCTGTAATTCTCCATCAACTTTATATTGAGGAAATCTCTCCTTAACCAATCGAGTTGCTTCAACAACTTTATCTACATCAGCATGTTTCGCACTTCCTTTTGTAGAATGAGATAACATAGCAACAATTGGTTCGTGAAGGGTTAATAATTCAAATGATTCAGCACTAGATGCTGCAATATAAGAAAGTTTATCTGGATCAGGATTTTGTTCAAGCCCAGAATCAGCAAATAAAAACGTACCATGATCTCCATACTCACAATTTGGAACAACCATCAAGAAAAATGCCGATACCAATTTAACTCCTGGTTTTGTTTTTAAAATCTGTAACGCAGGTCTTAAAGTATTTGAAGTAGAATGACACGCTCCAGATACAGCCCCATCAGCATATCCCATTTTTACTAACATACAAGCATAATACATGTAATCAGTAGTTAATAATCGATATGCTTCTTCTTCTGTCATTCCTTTTTCTTTTCGAAGTTGATAAAGTTTCTCCTGTAATTCAATTGTCAATTCACTAGTAAAGGGATCAATAATCTTTGCTTTAGACAAATCAAATCCTTGTCCAATTGAATTAATATCTTCTTCTTTTCCAACCAAGATAATATCAGCAATCTCTTCTTTTAAAATAATAGAAGCCGCCTCAATTACTCTTTTATCCATAGTTTCAGGAAGAACAATAGTCTTCTTATTTTTCTTAGCTCTTAATTTTAAATTTTCAATTATCTTACTCATTTTATCACCACATAGATTATATCAATTATTTAGTAAACTGTCTATAAAATTAACAAAATCCAAAAAGATAGAATAATTATGTCAAACTAGCTTGAATAATTAACTGTTTTTTCTTATTTTCTAAACTACAAGTAATTAAATATAAAGTATTATTATCACAATTAGAAATCATATATCCCATCTTATCAATCAAATAAATATCAGAAACAATATAATATAACTTATGGTCAAAAAAATTAAGAATAATAACATCACCAATTTTAACATCTACCAAATGATTAAAATAACTATACCTTCCATTTCCAGAATGAGCAGCAAAATAATAAAGATTTTCTTCTCTCTTACTTTCTTTTAAAATTTCTACATGATAATCTACTGTATTAAGTGAACTATCAATAGGATAAACATAATCATTAAACGATATACAAGGAATATCAAGTTCTAATAAATAATTAAAATACTTACCTCTCTTTCGCTTATCAAAAGAATCAGGAAAAGCAACAACAAAATTTTTTAAAAATATCTCTTCCTTTTGCTTTGGGATAACCAAACAAAATCCTATAATCAGTAAAATACTAATTCCTAAAATGAACTTTTTGATAAAAAAATCCTCCAATAGTAATCACAATAATAACAATAGCAACAACTAAAAAATAAGGAATATTCTCTAAAGTATCTGGAACATCTACCACCCTTTTAGAAATTTTATTAACAAAAGAAACTTTCCATAACTTTTTAGAATCATCAATACTAATACACTGTTTTTCATTACTAAGTAAATATTTTTCTTTAACTTCCTTTTGAACAAAACAATATTTTCCCGAAGGAAGTTCTTTAATTTTTAATCTTCCTTCTTCATCTGTTAACCCAGTATCAATAATTTCATCTTTCTCATTTCTAATTTCTACAATAGTTCCTTCTATATCATCACCATTTTCATCATAATTATGATACTCCAAATCCATCTTAGAAATTTTCTCTAAAAATTCTAAAAATACTTCTACCTTTTCATCTTTCTTTTTATTAATATTTAAATCAAAGCATTTCTGTTCATCAGTTGTTTTATTTCTTACACAATAATTCCCCAATAGCAACAATAATTCCTTTTTCCCCTCATCATTAGTTACAAAATGATCAATTACTTCATTCTTTGAATAAAAAAGATTATCATAAAGAAAAATATCATCTTTAGCAATCAATTCAAAATCTACATTAGGTTGAACATCTTTTCGATATTGATACTTATTTTTTTCAAGAGAAAAAACTTCTTTAAACGAAGAAATATAAACTGTTCCTTTAACTAACTTTTGATAAATATTTGTGTTATAAATTAAATATTTACCATCAATCAACATTTCTTTAGTATCATCTAAAGTAAAGTCAATTTTTTGGTTTTGAAATTGATAAATAGAAGGAACTTCAACTTCTTCCAATCGATATTTTCCATAACCAACTTCCATAGGAAATAAAATTTCTCCCAAAGAATTTGTAGTAAAAACCTCAATATCATTAATTGACAAATACTTTTTCTTTGAATAATCATATATTCGATAAGAAAATCCTTCTAAATTTATTTTCTTATCATAATCAAAATCAAATTCACTAATTTTAATTTTACAAAGAATATAAGGATCAATCAAATTAATTACTACTTTACTACTAGAATGCTTATAAATATTAAAAGAAATATTACCAATTTTCCCATAGCCAAAAGAAGTTGTTAATTGATGCAAAAAATATCTTCCATAAGGCAATTCTGCTTCAATTATTCCATCATCATTTGTATTAAAAATACCATAACTTCTCTGATTTTCTCCAACTATTTCAAATTGAATATTTTTTTCTTTTCTTAATTCTCCAGTATTTTCAAAATTATATTTTTTACTCAATCTAACCTGCTGATAATAAGGATATTCCTCTAATAAAACTGACATATCATCAATACCAAATTTAATTTCCTTTTCTTCTAAATTCAACAAATAACCTGTACTTTCTTTTGTCTGTTTAACAAAATAAGTTCCATAAGGCAAATTACTAACATATCCTTTTCCTTCCCCATTTACTGTAAATTCTTCCAAAAATTCATGATTTTGATTATACAAAGAATAAGTAGCCCCTTCAAATGATCCTTGTCCACTAGGTACACTTTCTTTCGTTTCTCCATCAATGACTTGAAAATCCATATCTTTTCCTTCAATTTGAAAAGAAATCTCTACTGTTTCATTCAAAAAATTACCAACAGAAATTAATTGTTGAGAATTATCATAATAATAAAATCGACTATTCACAGGATAAATTTCTTTTTTCTTCAAAATAATTTTTTCCCTTCCAACATAATTCGTTCCTATTTGAATTTTTAAAATACCATCAGATGTTGAAACAGAAGAATGACCAGAGTCTACCACTTCATACGAAGCCAAATCTCCTGATGAGACCTTAATCTCCAAATTATCTCCAATAAAATAAGTACCCCCATTAATAAAATTTAAGGATAACTTCTTTTTGTTTTCTTTAACCAAACTAAGAATTTCACTTTTATAAGATTCAATATTAATGCGAGGACCATTTTTATCTAATATGGTTGTCCACTCTACTGAACCTCCACTTAAATATTCCCAAATTAACTCTTGAGCAGCCATATAATAAAAATGACTACTATGCCCAGGATACAAATAACCAAAATAACTAATTTCCTGAACATATTTTTTAGCATCATCACTTAAAGAAGACAATCCAAAGTTTTCAGTAGAATGATACCACTCTGTAGTAACCCCCTTTCCTAATTCTACACAATAAGAAACAATCCCATTCAAAGTATACATATCTAAATAATATAAATGCTCTTCTCCATTAAATTTAGCAACGGCATAATACCCTTCCATACGATTTTTTTCTAATTTAGAATCATTCATCCCTGCTTGAACAAAAACTCCTCGGAAACATAAAATCGTAAAAAGAAATAAAAAAATAAAATGCCAAATAAAAGATTTTCGTTCATTTCTAGCTTTAATTTTTTTCATTTTTTTCCTCCTCTACCTATATTATTCTAGGTCACCAAAGAAAAATCCTTCATCATCTTAAAACATTTAAACAAAAAAATACTTATCTAGTTCTCTCCTTACAAAAAGAATAAACCAAATAAGTATTTTAACAAATCTACCAAACCTTAACCCTTTTTTCTTTTGAAATATACATCTTATCCCAAGGCATCAAAGAATAAACCCGATAAAATGTATCCGTTGAAGAAAGAACAGCATTTACCCGATATTTATTAGGAGCATGAGTATCCACTAATAACAATAACTTTTGATATTCCTTACTAGATTCTTCTACCCATAACCGAGCATACTCTTGATAAGCAAGCCTAATCTCTTCATCAGAAACCTTCTTATTCAAAAGAATTTTACTAATACATTGAATCGCACTCAAATCAGCAATATTCTCATTCACCGTCCTATTTCCATCAATATAAAGACCAGAACTAACCTCGTATTTAGAATAATAATCTACAATTTTCTTTTTATATTTCTGATAATTCTCTCGATCCTGCTTACTCCACCATTCCAAATAATTCCCATCTTCATCATACCAACTCCCATTAAAATCAAACCCATGACTCACTTCATGAGCCAAAATCATTCCAATTGATCCTAAATAAATATCTTTATCTTTCTTTAAATCAATCAAAGAATACATAGCAGTTGGAACATAAACAGTCTGAGAAATAGGACTATAATAAGCATTAACCTCCATATGATTAACTTCACGAACAAAACTCTTCTCTTTCTCTAACTTCAATAAATTCTGATAATGATTAATCTGAATAATATTTTCAATAAGATTATTTCCTAAATTAAATGAAGAAAACAAAGAAAAATCCTTATCCCCACTTCCAGTTACTAATTTCATTTTCTCTAACTTAGCAACCGCTCTTTTCTTTGTCTTAGAAGATAGCCACTCATTATGAAGTAACATTTCTTGATAAGTATTTTTAATCTCAAAAAAAGTATCCTTTAAATATTGTTCAATCTCTTTATTTTGATACTTCTTCCCATAATAATAAGAAAATTCAGAAGAAAATAGTTGAAGAACCAAATTCATATTCCTTTTTTCTAAATTATTCTCTATATCCATTCCCATATCCTCATTTAAACGCTGAATCACATCAACATAATCTGAAGACAAATAAGAAGCATAATGAGATAAAATCATCACCAACAAATGATTTTTCCATAAATCCAAATATTCATCAGATAAATATGCATTCAATTTCTGATACTGCCCCTGATCAACAATATTATAATTTTCTCTTACTATTCCCTTAGAAGAAAAATACTGATCAATATCTACCCTAGAATAAATAGATTTTAACTCTTCAAAACGAACTTTATGATAAATATTTTTAGTATCCATCAACTGACTACTCAATTTAGAACTCTTACCAATATCCTCATAAAAAGAAATCAATTTTTTAGCCATTTCATGAGAAGTATTCTTATCATAACCATATACTTCTAATAATTGAATAATCCCCCTCTTAATATATGCCTTATAAGTCATATAATCATCATTCACAAAATAATCACTACTAGCCCCAAAAGCAAAAGAAACAGGAGATAAATAAACTAACGTCTTATTTGTATCATCACTATCTAAATCAACATCAAAACTAGTTAAAATATCAATATCTAAATCATTTTCTATCTGAAAAATAATATTCTCTAACTCCTCAATATTCTGACTAGAAAAAACAGAATTAATATAATACTTAAGAGAAGATAACCCTTCCTGATTTCGTTTTTGATCATCAATTATATTTTGATAAACCTCAGAAACAACCCGAGAAAAATTCGCATCAATTTCTTGTTTACCAGAAACCACTAAAGAAAATAATGCATACTTTTTATCATCAACCTCCTCTTGTGCTTCTGTAAACCTACTCCAATTAGATTTATCCTTCAAATAATTCTTCTTCAAAGTATCCTCATTTACAAAAGAATAAAAATCATCTTTTTCTAAACTATTTTGAAAAAACAAAATCTTTCCCAAAAATAATAAAACAATAATAATCAACAATAAACAATATTTCTTTTTCAATAAAATCGCCTACTTACCAAATAAAACTTTTTCAGAACGATATTGCTTTACAATATAAAACAAAATAATAGCCACATAACAAATAGAAGAAATGATTAACATAAAAATTTCTATAACATGAAACTTTCCAGAAAAAATATCCATTAAACATTGTGTATAATTAAAAATAGGAATAAAATAAAACCACTTTTGAATAGATACACCTACTAAAGAAATCATCATAGGAATAATAGTTAAAATATTTAAAATAGAACTAACAGATTGAGCTTCTTTATAACTTTTAGTAAAACTAGTAAGCAAAATACTAAGTCCTCCTATAAATAAAGAAGCCATAATAATAATAACAAAAGAAATCAAAATACTAGATAAACCAACATGATAAGATAATCCTTCAAAAAATGAAAAATATCTCTTCACAAACTCTAAACTACCAATAGTCAAAATAAGACCTATCAAAGAAGACAAAAATCCCATAATAACAGTAGCTAAATATTTTCCCAAAATTAAACATCGACTAGAAATCGGAAAAGTAAGTATTGTTTCCAAAGTCCCATTCTCTCTTTCTACTGCTGTTGCATTAGTAGCCATATTTGTAGTAGTAATCACAATTGACATAACAATATAAGTAAAAGCAATCGTAAACATCAAATTTAGTAAAAAATTTTCTCCATCAAGATCAACAATCTTATATTGAACCTGATCAAAAGTCTTTTTAACATCAACATTTTCTCCAATTAAATAAACCTTAGCCAAATAAGTATTATACCCTTCTAAATAAGCTGTTACATAACTTCTTATCTTCATTCCATCAGAAGAATCCTCATTTGTATAAACAACATAATAATTACTATTTTTCTTCTTTTCAATATATCCTAAAATATCTCCCTTAGAATATGCCCTTTCCATCTCTTTTTTACTCTTATAGTACTTTCCTTTCAAATGTGCATTATTCATCAAAGAAATCTCATTTTGATTCAAAGAATAATTAACTCCAATAGAATACAAATCATCCTTAGACTCTTCTTCATACATATAAGCATATAAAAAAATCATCGCTGGAATTAAAATAGGAAATAATAACAAAGTAATAAATGTTTTCTTATCACGAAATATCGATCTCAATTCTTTTTTTATTGTAATTAAAATTTCTCTCATCACTTATCTCCATCCATTAAAGTAAAAAAAGCCTCTCTCAAATTACTTGTCTTTGTCTTTTTCAATATATTCTTTGCCTTATCTAACATCAGAATATTCCCATGATACAAAAACAACACATCATCACAAATATTCTCAGCTTCTTCCATATAATGTGTAGAATAAATAATTCCCTTTCCCCTCTTCTTTTCTTCCTTAATAAAATCAAGAATAATTTGACTAGAAATAACATCTAATCCACTAGTAACCTCATCAAAAATATAGTATTTAGGATCATGTACCAAACATCTAGCAATACTTACTCTTTGATATTGACCAGTAGATAAATTTTCAATCCTTTGATACAAAAATTCTTCCATACGAAATCTCTTCACAATCATTTGAATTCTTTTCTCCAAAACATCTTTTTCTACTCCATAATATTCTCCACACATTTGTAATAATTCAAGAGGAGAAATATCCTTATATAACTTCGTACTACCCGACAAAAAAGCAATTTTCCTCTGAATATCTTTCTTATGAGAAGAATACTCCATACCATCAACAAAAATCTTCCCTGAACTAGACTCCATTAACCCAGATAACATCCGAAGAAGAGTTGTCTTACCAGCACCATTAGGCCCTAATATTCCAAGAATCTCTCCTTCCTTCAAAGTAAAAGACAAATCCTTATCTGCATAAAAAGAAACTATCTCTTTTTTAGAAATTTTCTTTTCAAACTCTTTAGAAATATGCTTTACCTCTATCAATATTACCACCTCCTTACTTAACAAAAGTTTTTATCAAAACAAAAACACAAAAAACAATTACTAATATACCAAATAAAATCAAAAGAATATTAGAAAAGAAACCTTCATTAAAAATCCTCTTATCTTCTTTAACATCTAAAATAGGTTGCTCAAATAAATTCTCTCTAATAAAAGAATAATACTTCATCATCTCTTTTATGCGAATTAAAGGAACACTACTAACATAACAACTATTAATATCATAATATTGTGTACCTTCTAAAGAGATATCATCTAAAATAGAAAATCCATCTTCCTCAAATTTTTCTTTAACATCATGATTCAATAATCTCTTAACAACACTATCCATAACTTCCTTTTCCCCATTTTTAAACTTAGTATCAATAACATAACCTTTACTATTCTTTTCCAAACGAGCAACAAAAAGATTAGCGTCTATCTTATCCCTACGAATAGCAAAAACAACATAAGTATTATTATCATACAAAACACCACATAAAACCAAAGCCATCATCTTAACAGCACTATCTTGATCAATCACTTCTACCATATCATCACCTATTCTAATAGTAGCACATTTTAATAAAATAAACTAGAGAAAAAAATAATTTATAAAATTAAAAAATAGAAAAATCCCAAAAGATTAATCTATTTTGGTTCTATAATAAATAGTGTTGGTGAGTAAAATCACTTACACTATTTTTATTAAAATAAAAGTGAGTCATAC
>CAKPHZ010000013.1 GCA_934162265.1 uncultured Bacilli bacterium
TGCATTTGATGGAGAAACAGTTGCAACTAAATTTGTAAACTCTCCTTTTTTCAAACTAAAATTATTCTTATCTAAAGAAACAGAATCCACTGAAATTGTTGAAACTGTATCCTCTGTTACTGTAACAGTAATCGACGCCGTTTTTCCACCATCTACTGTCGTAACTGTAATGACTGCTGTACCTTTCCCTACAGCAACAACTTTTCCATTATTTACCGTTGCAACACTAGTATTACTAGATTTCCAAGTAACATTTTTATTACTTGCATTTGATGGAGAAACAGTTGCAACTAAATTTGTAAACTCTCCTTTTTTCAAACTAAAATTATTCTTATCTAAAGTTACTCCAGTTACTGAAATAGGATCAGAAGAATTATTTACAACAGTAACTTTACAAGTTACTTTGTAACCACCATCATACGTCGTAGCTGTTATAACGGAAGTACCAACTTCCTTAGCCGTAATCTTGCCATAAGAATTTTCAATAATTTCCGGATTACTATTATCCCAAATAACACCAGTATCACTTGCATTCGACGGTGTAACTTGAGCAGACAGAGTAAAATCTTCACCAACCTTCAAAGTAACTTCTGTCTTATTCAGTGAAAGACCTGTTACAGAAACCATTGGAATACTTGGACCAGTATTACTCAAATTCATAGACTGAATAATAGGATAATTATATCCCCAAGCGACTGTTGAATTACTAGAAATCAACGAAACATCAGCTTGAGACCTAGTAACCATAACTTTCATTCCCCCATAATCATCCCATAAAAAAGTCGGGATGCCGAACAAATCTAATTGCTGCTTAAATTCAGACAATATTCTAGCTTTATTTTGAATATATTCTGTAGTAGGAGGTTGTGACATTGCTGTAGAATTAGATCCAGCAGGCCAGTTATTAATTCCATACTCACCCAAAATAACAGGAATTCCTCTATCTAAAAATTTATGCTTTAAAGTTTTTCCTAACCAGGTTATTACTTGTCCACCGTTCTCAGTAAGATTATAATAATGGACTCCCAATATAACTTTTGGATCAGCATTAGGAACTTGATAAAAATATAAAGACATATCTTCTTCACGCCAAATTGGATCTGAGTTATAAGAACTACATATCAAATAACGATTTTTATTATTTCCTCCTTGAGAACGTATTGTATCAACAAAATTTTTATTTAATTTATTTACAATTGCACAAGAATCATTAGTCCCATTAATTTTACAAGTATTAGGTGCATAAGGATTAGATAATGAATTATCAATAATTTCGTTAAAACCTTCAAATAATAATTTTAAACTCTTATTTTTAAATCTCTCTCCTATTTGATTCCAAATATCAATTAAATATTTTTTACTTTTTTCATAATCAGAAGGATTAGCAGTAATCTTACATCCACCAGAAATATCACTACATTTTCCAGTAGATTCAAACATAACTGGATCAATAATCACATATAAATCAGCAGCCAAAGCAGTATCAACAACATTTTCTAACGTATCTAACCAATCAGAAGAAATTGTATTATTAGCAGTGTCTGTAATTTTATGATAAGAAGCCATAGGAATTCTAACCGATGTAAAACCAGTTTTCCTAACAAATGTAAAAAACTTTTTCAAACCATCACTACCACTAGGTAAACCATTATATCCCAAAGCCCCTTGAGAATCATATGAATTTCCAATATTATATCCATTACCAATATTAACAAGTAATTCTTGAGTTTCGGTAGATAGTTTTTTATTAACTGCACCATACTCACTTTTCTTTATTTTTTTCTTATTTAAACTATCAGAATTAAAATGTAAACAAAAGACAAAAATTAAACCAAAACAAAGAAAAAAACCAAACACACCCAATCCCAAATTTCTCTTTTTCATAAAAACCTCTCATACTTTTACTAAACCAACTCAATGAAATAAATTAATCACATCATGACAAGTAACATATATCATCAATAAAATCATACAAATAAATCCAATTCCCGTAATCGTAGCCTCCACATTAGAAGAAACTGGCTTTCTACGAATCTTTTCAATTAGTAAAAACAAAATATGTCCTCCATCAAAAGCTGGGAAAGGAATCAAATTAATTATTCCAACATTAATACTCAAATATGCAAGTAAATATAAAAGACTAGCAATACCATACTGTGATTGTTGATCAACAACTTCATAAATACCAACAGGACCAGATAAATCATTAACCCCCAATTTACCTGTAAATAAATATTTCAATGTAGTTCCCATAGAAAAAATAATATCTTTTGTTTCTAAAACAGCATACTGAATACTATTTCCAAACCCCTTCATTTTAATTGTCTTACTACTTACTCCATAAACATATTTTACATTACCATCTTCATCCTTCTCTTTCTTAGGAGAAACTTTAATATTCTTAATTTCCCCAGAAGTATTTTCTACCTTAAAACGTAAAGTACTCCCCTCTTTTGAAGTAGCAATCTTTAACCTAGCTTGTGTCCAAGTAGAAACCTTCTCCCCATTAACAGAAAGAATGGTATCCCCATTACGAAGACCAGCTTGATAAGCTGGATAATCAGAAGGTAACTTATCTACCTGTAAAGTAGCCAAACTTCCCCCAAAAATCAAACACATCACAAACAAAGTCACAAGGGCAAGCAACATATTAAAACCAGGCCCCATAAAGAAAATCAAAAATCTTTGCCCAAAACCTTTCTTATAAAGTTTTCTCTCTAAAGGAACATCATTATCCCCATCTTCACCCTCTTCACCAGCAAGACGAACAAAACCTCCAATAGGAAATAATCGAATATTATACTCCGTTTCACTATTCTTAGGCTTCTTAGAAAAAATCTTTTTCCCCATACCAATAGAATATTCATAAACATATACACCAAATAATTTAGAAAAAAGAAAATGTCCCAATTCATGAATTAAGACAATTGTCCCCAATATAATAATAAATAAAACTAAACTTAACATAAAATTCCTCCCCTTTAAAGAATAGTCACAATAATACTAAGTCCTAAAGAAACAAATAAAACACTATCAAAACGATCTAAAATTCCTCCATGACCAGGAATTAAATTAGAATAATCTTTTTTATGAAAATATCTTTTAATACTACTCATTACCAAATCACCAAATTCAGATAAAAGAGTCAAAATTAAACAAATAAAACCAATCTCAACAAAATTTAATCCCCCAATAGCCAAATTATAATATACTCCACCAACCAAAACACCCATAATAGTTCCAATAACACTACCTTCTACTGTCTTCTTAGGAGAAATCTCTGTCAATGGATGTCTTCCAATAAGTTTCCCTCCTATATAAGCATATGTATCTGTCGTAAAAGCAATCAAAAAAATAAAAATACACTTATAAATATCCATCTTCGCCATAAAAACAATATTATGAAAACTAAATCCTAAGAAAAATACACATCCAATAATAAAGAAAGCATCATTAATATTATAAATATCATAATCCCGATAAAAAACAATAGGAATAGTAAGTGCCAATATTGGTAATATTACTAAAATATTATTATCCAAAGAGAAAAATATATCATTCAAAACTAAAAGAATCAAACTAAAATATCCTAATAGTTGTATCATAGCAATATTTTGTCTTTTCTCTTCATACTTAATTTGAAATAGCTCATGATAGCCAATAAGAGAAGCAATCAACATAACAATCCCAAAAGCCTGATAACCAAAAAATACTGATCCAACCAAAATAATCAATAAAATTACTGCACTAAAAGTCCTTTTTTTCATTTTCTACACATCCTTCTACTACAATTATATAATAAATAAAAATGATATTCAATAAATTTACATCAAAATACTTTTACTATACAAAAATACTGACACCTATTTTTCTAAATAAGAAACAAATTCACCATAAACTTTCTGCTGCTCATCAATTTTAGTAATCTTTACCAAACAACACTTATTATTAGGAATATTCCCCTCAACAGATACCTGAATATAATTACTAGTCAAAATAGAAACCTCCCCCTTCTTAGAACATTCACTAAGACCAGGCAAAGTTCTACCTAAGTATTTTTCATAAAAAGCCCTCTCCATCTCACTAGATAACTTCAATACTTCCTTTACCCTTCTCTTCTTCACTATACCATCAACCTGATCCTTCATCACACTAGCAGGAGTATTCTCTCTTTTCGAATAAGGAAAAGTATGAATCTTCGTAAAATGAATTCTCTTCAAAGTATCCAAAGTTTCCAAAAAATCTTCCTCCATTTCCCCAGGAAAACCAACAATCAAATCCGTAGTCAAAGAAATATCTGGATCAATCTCACGAATTTTTTTAATCCTCTCTTCAAATTCAGCCACATCATAGCACCGATTCATCCTTCGAAGAATTTTATCTGAACCACTTTGAAGTGGAATATGCAAATGTCTAGCAATAACAGGAGAACTCTTCATCAAGTCAATAATTCCATCAGTTACTTCATTCACTTCAATAGAAGAAAGTCTTATTCGATAAATATTAGGAATCTCTACCAAACGTCTAAGTAATTTCTCCAAATTCATATTCTCCAAATCTAACCCATATCTACCTGTATGAATTCCTGTTAAAACAATTTCTTGATATCCATTCAAAACTAATTCTGATACTTCCAATACCACATCTTCATACTTTTTACTCCTAGCTCTCCCCCTAGCATAAGGAATAATACAATAACTGCAAAAAGCATTACACCCATCTTGAATCTTCACAAAAGCCCTAGTATGATTATCAAAATGATGAATATTCATTGCTTCAAAAAAAGTTTCTTCCCGAACATCATATAACTTCTTAATAGCCTCTGAATGAGAAAAATACTGATCCAAATATTCCAAAATCTTACTCTTATCCTGTGAACCAATAACAATATCTGCATCAATTGCTTCAGCATGAGTCTGACTATAACACCCCATAACAACAATAACAGCTTTATCATTCCTTTTTTTAGCCTGATGAATCATCTTCCTAGACTTCCGATCACTCTCATTAGTAACACTACAAGTATTAATTATATAAATATCTGCCATCTCATCAAAAGGAACAATTATATACCCATGATTTTTTAACAATTCCTCTACATACTCACTTTCATAAATATTTACCTTACAACCTAATGTATATATTCCTACTTTCATCCCATTACTCCTTCATCAAAATAATTTTAACTAAAAAAATTATAGCATATTCAAATTTTTATTACAAATATTAAACAAGAAAAAAAGATAGATACACTCTATCTTACAACGCCAACTATTCAGACTCTTTTTTAGTAGTAGCTTTCTTAGTAGTAGTTTTTTTAGCTGTTGTAGTAGCTTTCTTTGTAGTTGTCTTCTTTTCAGCAGTAGAAGAACTTTTCTTAGTTGTTGTAGACTTCTTAGTTGTTGCTTTTTCTTCCTTCACTTCTTCTTTCTTAACAGTTTTAACAGCAGGTTCATAAGTTTTTCCTTCTAAACTACTCTTAGCAATAGCTACTAAATCAGAAAATGCTTCTGGAGAATCAATAGCAAGTTCACTTAACATCTTTCTATTAATAGTAACTCCAGCTTTAGATAATCCATTAATAAATTTAGAATAACTAATTTCATTCTCACGACAAGCAGCATTTATTCTTGTAATCCATAATTTTCTAAAGTTTCTCTTATTTTGTCTTCTATCTCTAAAAGCATATTGCCCAGAATGCATTACTTGTTCATGAGCAGTCTTATATAATCTATGTTTACTACCAAAATAACCTTTTGCTTGATCTAATACTTTTTTTCTTCTTGCACGTGCAACAGTGCCACCTTTAACTCTTGTCATAATTCTTCACTCCCTCATCCTATATTAAATCTTTAACTCTTTTTAAATCTGAATGATTTAATCCATTACTTTTTCTCTTTTGTCTACTTCTCTTTGCACTATTTTTTCCTGTATTATGTCTTGTTCCTTGACTCTTAATGGAAATAGATCCACTTTGTCTTACATTTAACGCTTTTTTAAGACCACTATGTGTTTTCTTTTTAATCTTTTTTACTTTTAATTTCTTAGCCATAATTAATTCTCCTTCTATTTTTTCGGTGTAAGTTGCATAAATATACTTCTACCTTCCATCTTAGGTTGAATTTCTACTTCTG
Source organism: uncultured Bacilli bacterium (assembly GCA_934162265.1). Taxonomy (GTDB): domain Bacteria; phylum Bacillota_I; class Bacilli_A; order RF39; family UBA660; genus RUG11198. The sequence goes on from CAKPHZ010000013.1 coordinate 6,135, forward strand.
CAATATCACTTAAAGATTCCTCAAATCTTTTTAGTACTTCCTTAGCAAGTTCCGGATGAGCAATCTGGCGACCTTTAAAACGAATACTTGCTTTCACCTTATCGCCTCTTAATAACGCTTTCTTAGCATTATTTACACGAGTATCAAAATCATGCTTATCAATCGTTACAGACAAACGAAATTCTTTAATATCTATCATTGCTTCTCTTTGTTTTTTTTGCGCTTCTTTTGTCTTCTTTTTCTTCTCATACTTAAAACGATTATAATCCATAATCTTACAAACTGGCGGATTAGCACCTTCACTCATTAGTACCAAATCAAATCCAGCATAAGATGCCAAAGTAAGGGCATCCTTTCTACTCTTCACTCCTAATTGTTCCCCACTAGGACCAATTACCATCACTTCTTTTGCTCTAATTTGCTCATTAATTAAGTTATCTTTATTGTTTGCGATATCAAACACCTCCATAAAAAATGAATACAGTAAAGACTGTATTCATTTCTAAAAAGCCATTATCATTCCATATTCTATAAAGTATTATTAGCTTTTTACCTATCACTTTTAAAGTAATCAGGTGAGATGAATACATCTTCTTTCTGTTTCTTTCTTGTCAATTATATTAAACTAAATGCTAATTGTCAAGAGAAAATACTTACTTTTTACTAATTTTTACTTTAATTTTCGTTGTTTTAGGATTATATGTCGCCTTATTATCCTCTCCTGTAACTTTTACAGTAATTTCATATTCTCCTTCACCATATCCATTTAAATCTACTTGTGCCTTAATTGTAGAATCATCAATCGTATCAAGAACACTCTTCGTTCCCTTTACAACCACCGTTGTCTTACTAGAATTCTCTCCAACAGCAACAGCTTTATAACGATTTGTATCCAAATTTATTGTTTCAATAGAAACATTCTGAACCTCTTTCGTAACTTCTGTACCCAAAGTAATATTAACCTTCACATTAGTCTCCGATATCTCTTTAATACGAGAAGGTTTTGAAATAACAACATCATAACTCTTATTCTCACTTAATTTAGAAACATCTACCTCAACAGGAACATATTCAATCGTATCAAGAACATCTTGATCCCCATAAACAGTAACCTTAGTAACATCAGTAGTAATATTATCAATTGCCTTACCAAACTCTAAATTACCAGTAGGAATAACTTTTAATGGAACTTCCTTACTAGGAGAATTTACAACCACCTTCGCACTCAAACGATTAGGCTCCATCTCTAATTCCTTCACAACATCACCATTAGAATCATAAGCAACCAACTTAATATCATCAATCGTAGTTGTACCAATCTTAGGATTCATCATCTTACTAACATCAACCAAAGCCTTAACTGTAGAAACTTTATTTAAAGTATGTTCAGCTCCCTTAATAACAATCTCAGAATTATTTAAAGTAACATCCCCAATAGATAACTTCTTATCTAACTTATTCTTATTAATAATCTCTATTCCAGCAGTTCTAGTTTGAGAAACCTTAGGATAAATAGTCACATTAACAGAAGAAGGCGCCAACTTATATTCAACAGAACGAATAGAACAATCATACTCTAATTTTATCGTATGCATTCCTTCTCCTAATCCAGACAAATCAGCAGTAACAACACCAGTCGCTAATTGCTTAGCTAAATACAAATCAACCTTGCGCCCAATCAAAGTAACATCTACACTCTTAGGCAAACCTTCCACAACATAAGTATTATTATTATAAGTTGCTTTTACTTTTTGACCATATAAAACTTCAGCACTATCCGTAATAATCGTTGTAGACTCACTATCAACATACATAAATAAACCAATAGCAAGAATTAAAGAAATAAATATCAACGTATTCTTCTTCGTAATCCACTTTTCAAATCGATCAGTCCTATTTCCCAACTTATCAGTAATAACTACAATAAACTTCGTAATAGGAATAATAATTACCCGATCAATAACCTTATAAATTGCCTTAAAGAAAGCAGCGATAAATTGAACCAAATTCTTAATTATCTTCATGTTTTTCACCACCCTCTACTTCCTCATCTTCAAACTCATCATCAAGTAATATCTCATGTTTAGGTTTCAATTCCTCAACTAACATCATTCGAACATCATCAATAGACAAATTATAATTAAGTACTCCTCCAATAGCAATAGAAATTTTTCCAGTCTCTTCACTTACTACTAAAGCAATAGCATCAGACTCTTCACTAATACCTAAAGCAGCTCTATGCCTTGTACCCAACCTCTTATTAATCTTAGTATTTAAACTAATTGGAAAAACAGCACCAGCACTAGTAATCCGATTTCCTTGAATAATTACCCCACCATCATGTAAAGGATTTCTCGGAAAAAAGATAGAAATCAATAACTCCGAAGAAATATCAGCATAAATTCCCTTACTTCTTTCAATATAGTCTCTTAAACTAATATCCCTCTCAATAACAATCAAAGCACCAATCCTTGACTTTCTCAAATACTCAACAGCATTCATAATCTCATAAACCATTTTTTCTCTCTCATCCATAGTCAAAACACGATGTCTCGTCAAAATCTGTTGTCTACCCAAATGCTCCAAAATATTCCTAATTTCTGGCTGAAAAATAATAATTAAAGCAAGAGGCCCCCACATAATCACATACTCTAAAAGTAACCCAACAGTCGTTAAATTTAAATAATCACTCAACAATTTAACAAATACAATAATGATTACTCCCTTAAAAATTAATATCATTTTGACATTATCTTTCAAACTCTTTAATACAGAATAAATCAAAATCCAAACTAAAGAGATATCAATTATTTTTTGTAATACCGTTATCATACTACTTAATGTCATATTTATTTCCCTTCTTTCTACTATAAAATATATTATAGCATATTCTTTTTAAAAATAATATCCCTTCCTTAAAATTTATTTTTATATTTAAAAAAGATGTAAGAAATAAAAAGAAAAATACTTCTTCAGTACTTTCCTAAAAATAAATCTTAAACAAAGAAAAAGAATTTTACAAAATTTAAATAAAAGCTATTATCAAAAATACTACCTTATTATATCACTTCTTACTATGGCACAAAAAAATAGATTAAAATGCTAATTCACACATAATCTATTTCTAATTCATATCAAAATTTAAAAACACCTTAAATATTCTATATTTTTAATTAATAGATTTAATAGTAAATTCATAATCAAATGTCCCTTCACTTACTTCAAAAGTAACATTATATTTTTGACCTTCTGTTAAATCTAATGTATCATTATTATTTATGTACTTCATCTCATACTCATTGTTCTTATCATCTACAAACGTATATTCTGTATAAGTATATGAATTATCATTATCATAACCAAAACCTGTAGTACCTATTGATTTTAATGTCAACGAATCAGTATGTGTACCAATGGAATATAGTCCTATTTTATCTCTTAATTCATTTTCAGTCTTTACACTTGTTATATCTTCATCGTTCGATTTTAAGAAAATTTTATAATCAACAATAGTTTTATCATTTCCTTTTTGATTATAATAAATATTTAACTTAATATAATCCTTGTAATCTCCCAATTTACTAAAAAAATCACTATTATCAATCCCCAATGAATAATCTTCCGAATTACCATCAACATTTTCAATAGTTACACTACATTTTGCTCCCAAACAACTATAACCATTAACATAAACATTTTCTACTAAAGTTCCACTTTTACTACCATTTTTAATAGTTGTGATATTCCAATTACCAAAATTAAACAATCCTCCAATAAAACTACCAATTCCAATTAACGTCATTACAAATAGCACAACAAGTGCTATACCTAACTCAGCAACCAATCCTAAAAATATCTGACCAACACTTGTCCCACCTTTAGCAGAACAAATTGATTTCAATTCCTCTATACTTTTTTGTGAATTGGATGTTTTTATTACAGTAATTTTCTTTTTAGCATAAGATAAATAAATTTTATTTACTAATAATCCAACTACAACATTAAATGCTAATGTAACAACAAAGTTATTAATTACATTTAACACGATAAAATTAAGTAAAAATACAAGTAAAGCATAACCAAACATTTTTCTGTAAAACATATAAAGTGTAGTAAAGAAGAAACCTGCAAAATTAAATGGTCTTGTAGTAATTTTGTCATAATTATTACCAATAAATGCCTTTAATAGTTCGTCATCACCCCCTTGATTAACTGATGTCGAACTAATATTACTAGAAACATTATTGTTTATTTGTGAATTAACATTATTTTGTGGTTGTACTGATGGTGTATTTTGATTTATTGGTAATGGATTAACTGTTGAACTTGTCTCAACCCCATAATTAGTATTCACAGTTGATGAATTTGCACTATTAACTAAATTACTCGGTTGTAATGTTGAATTAACTTCAATTGGATTGATATTCTGAGAAAAATCACTACTGTTCATACTCAAATTAGATTGCACAATTGGCTGAACATTAACATTATTAGTAGGCAATGGATTAACCGATGTTGAACTAATGTTATTATTAAAAACATTATTATTCATTTGCGAATTAACATTATTCTGTGATTGCATTGATGGTGTATTTTGATTTAGTTGTGTTGGATTAATGATTTGACTAGAATCAAGTACATTATTAGTATTCATATTTGATGAATTTTCATTATTAACTGAATTACTTGGCTGTAATATCGAATTAACTTCAATTGGATTGATATTCTGAGAAAAATCACTACCGTTCATGTTAGAATTAGGTTGCACAATTGACTGAGCATTAACATCATTAACAGGCAATGGATTAACCGATGTTGAACTAATGTTATTATTAAAAACATTATTATTCATTTGCGAATTAATATTACTTTGTGGTTGTACTGATGGTGTATTTTGATTTAGTTGTGTTGGATTAATGATTAAACTAGAATCAAGTACACTATTAGTATTCACAGTCGGTGAATTCACACTATTAACTGAATGACTTGATTGTGATGATAGATTAACCCCAGTTGAATTACCATTTTGTGGTAAAGATGTATTATTACTATCACCAAATATATTATTATTAGAATCGTTCATATTTCCTCCTTATTCAATTCTATTTGTCATTATTACTCAATAATAACAAGATGATGATAAGAACTCAAATCATAATGCAGTATCACTAGCAATCTAACTTTTTCCAATTCTAATACCTATCTTATCATCATACTTATCTAGTATAAACTTTTAATCAACCACTCCCTCGATTATAATTATATCACATAATTTGACAAAATAAACTATTTTTAAGGTTAGAGCAGGATAAAATCATAAACATCGGAAATTAGTTGAATTGACTAATTCTTTTACTTTTTCTAGATTTAAGTAAATATTTTTTCTATTTCATTTTCAAAATCCATACATAAATATTTTCTAATATTTTTAAGATTTAACCACTACATATCTTTTACTAATTTTAAAATTGATAAACAAAATTTCCTTATAATATTTAGATTTTTTTATGCATTTTTCTCAAATGTTTTATTATTACCTTTTTTAAAAGTTAAATCTAGATGCCAATGTAATTTATTTTCTATTGATCATTCTTTCCTAATTGCATTACTGAATTCTATTATATTACATGATAGATTACTAATATAATATCTAGTTTCAACTGTTGTTTTGTTAGTTACAATATTACTAATAGTTTTTTTTACACAACCAATACTTTTTATGTTTCTCCATTTTTTATAGTTGTATAACCAAATAACATCCTCTACTTGATAGTATTCATATTTAATAATTGAACTATGATTTTTTTCAGTATTGCAACAATAATTTTCTTCTGCTAATTGTTTTAATATTTTTTCATCTTCAAAATAATTTACTAAATCTTCATACGTATTTTCTTGATTTGATTTCACAGCTGCAACATAATAACCATTTTGATTTACTATGGTATCAATTGTTTTTTCTTGTGTATTTAAAGCATCAAAAGTAACAATAATATTCTCTAAATTTAATAAATATAACAATTTAGGTCCAGTAGGAATTTCATTCATTTTTTCTTCAATAAATTCCGTTGCAAGACAAATTCCCAAATTATTTGAATAAATACTCATTGCCTGAATAGATTTTATTTCTCAAATTTTTGAACTATTTCTTCCTGAAAAATTATATTTTTTTCCATACATACATAAACATCTTTTTCGTTACTATATTTAGATTTGTCATTTAAAATACCTCTATTTCTCATAAAGATATTTTATCATTTTGTATTCAAACGCACAATTTATGATTTATCCTGTAGAACTTCTTAGTCTTTTCTTTTAGTATATAATATTGTTTTTCAGTAATCAGTTTTAAATTTAATAACTTATTTACTATTGATAAACCAGAACTAACAAAAATAGAAAATAAAACAATATCAAAAGCTGAGATATTAGATAAACTAAGAGAACTAATTTCCATGATTAAACCTAACCTAGAAAAACTAAATAAGGAAAAATACTCTAACTTTGATAGAGGGGTATTTCCTAAAACTGAAATAAAATCTACAACAAAATTAAATACTCTAACAGAAAAATTTATAGATAAAGAAAAATAAAATTGCGAACACATGTTGTTTTTACGTTAGTAAAAATGAAAGTGAGAAAAGTAATTTTATTCATCAATACTTTTGATTTATCAAAAGAAAAAATAACCTTTTTGCTTTAGTTGATAGACCAGCAATTAGGTTATTTTTCATTAAAAAGACGTGACACGTTTTCGTTTACTTTAACAGATGAAAGTAGCAATAATCTTTTTCTTTTTATGAAACGATAGTGTAACAATATTACTTACGTTAGTTTGTAATATGTTGCTTAAAAAGGGTTTCGAAAGTGGTTTTCCTTTACACACATCGTTATTGACTCTGCCAATATCGTAGTGTGTTATCTACTTGTCATAAAGTAGGCTTATCACTAAAATCCATTAGTTACGAAGTTACTTTTGAATTTTTGCAAAATTAAACTTTATTTTATTTTATAAATTGATTTTTTATTTCGTTCATCTACAAGTTTGTTAAATTCTTCAATATCATAAAATTCTCTAACTATATCAATAAAATATTGATTGTGACATCCTCTTATATTTACCGAATAATTATATGAATCTACTAAACGTATTAATATTTTATCTTTTGGTACATTAATATTAATCAATGATTGAATCATATCTTTTAAATCGATCTTATTATAATCTTTAGATTCCCATTTTAATCTATAACGAGTATAAAATAAACAATTACATATAAATACTTTGTTCATATCTAAATTACGAGCTAGTAAAATATTAGGATAAACATCGTTATACATATTAGTATCATTAAACTTTATTTTATTTTTCTTTATAAATCTAGTTAGATATATTCTACAACCAAAAAAGTATGGAAATATATTTCTATTTATAATTTTATTTTCAATTTCACTGTTAGTTCCAACATAATCATCAACACTCTTTTCTTTTTTATTATCACTTTCTTCAATATAAAACGAATTTGATTTAATCATTTGATAATTATTTTCCAATATTTCTTTAGTAATAGTTTTATTAAAAAGATCTGAATTTAAGTAATCTAAATTATCCAATAACATGAAATATTTTGCATGAGCCCTAGATATTATATAATTATATATATGCTCCACCAAAAGTTTTAATTTCCTTTGGTATTATATTAACATTTATTCTTTTATCGCTTATTTTAAATTTTTGATTATATAAGTAAATATTTACTGTAATATCATCTCTATTATTCAATATTTCTTGTATCCACTTTAAATCAATTTGTCCTTTATATAGCAATATATCTATTTCAAGAGTGGGTTTATTAGATAATTCCCATCTTACTGTATTTAATAAAGAATTAGCGGTATAAATAATATACATAAATAAGATTGATATATTAGCGTTGCTATTACTATAATTTATTGCCCACATAAGTATTGATAAAATATTAGAAAAATTAAATAGATACCATACTTCTTTTTTTCTCATTATTAAACAAATATAGGCACTAATACTTAAAATAGTAGTAGTAGCATCTAAATATGGTTGTGTATCTTTTAATGATGTTAATATTATCCCATACACTAAAATAGCCAATATAATTAATAATAAAAATATTAATTTTTCTTTTAATTTAAATGAAGATACTTTTGCAGTAGCAGTTTCCTTGCTTGCTCTAAACCAAGCAATTAAGCCTATTATACAACATGGACAGGAATAAAAAACATTCATCATAAAGTCGCCATACAATCCATTTTGATATGATACTATACCATATACAAAAGTATTGATAATACCAAACAAGAAAGCAACAGATAACCTGCATCCATTCAAAATCACATATATAACGCCCATTATAGATGCAATAATCGCAAACATGCTATTATTTGTATTAATAGATATAATCGTTATTCCTATTGTACATAAAATTAACCAAACAATATCAAATATTCTTAACGATTTAAGTTCTAATCTAAACTTATTTAATAATTTATTTTTCATACAATCATTTCACCTCCACTGAATTAAAATTTGAATATTTATATTTACTATAAATAACTTCCAATTTACTTAGAAATTCTTCTCCGTATAATTCTTGAATTTTATTAAAATACTTATCTTTAGATTCTAAAATATCTGAATTCCATTTATGACATAAGCATAATAGTATTCTATTTTCATCAAATGAACTATCTTCCAAAAGAATGCCACCAATTTCAGGAAAATTTATATTTGGAAATAATAATTCACCATTTAATGAAGATAATATCATTGCATTAGATGACGAGCTGTTTAAATTTTGCGTATACAATTTGGGATATCTACTTTCAATATTAATATCATCTAAAATGATAACTGTACCTTTATGAATATTATTTTTCAAACATAATAAATCCAAAACCTCTCCTGGTATAAAATGTACAGTATCCATTATTATCATATCGAATAATCCAATATCACTAGCTACATCAGGGATATATTTGCCTTTTATTAGTTTAAAATTGGTTAAATCTAAATATTCAGATAGTTCCTCAATTTCTGAACCAATATCAGGTTTTCCCTTTTTATAAAATGCTATTGCCTCAGAGTCTATACTTACTAATTTGGTTTGCAAATTTAATTCTTTTATGCAATTTAAATATACTGCTGTTGATCCACCTGTGGATACACCTATTTCTAATACTCTTTTTGGCTTATATTTTTCTATCATGCTACAAATCCAAATTAAGTTTTCATCAGATAATGACTTTTGACTTTTATTTTTTAATTTATCTAAAATACCTAAATATGAATTATTCATGTTTATTTCCTCTATATTTCAAGTAAACATATTGTGTTAATAAATAGGAATTGCTTGAAATATATTTTTCTAATTCTAAAGAATCCATTTCAATTATCTTAATATGTTCAAATTCATCTAACCGTTGATTTTCCAATTCATCATTACTAGTTTCACTATAAAAGATATAAACTTTTCCTTTGCTATTTCCTACATTTTGATAATATATACCCAATAATTTAACATTGTCTTTTTTTAGAGTATACCCTGTTTCTTCTTTTACCTCTCTAATCCAAGCATCATAAGAATCTTCTAAATAATCTTTACTTCCACCTGGGAATTCAGTATTATACCTGTCAATTCCATATCTGTATTGATTAACCATAATATATTTATTTTTAGATTTATTAAATAAAACCCCTATAACATAATCACCTTGATCATAGATATAAATTTTATGTAATTTTTTAGCAAGAGCATCGTATTCTTCATAAGATCTAATATTTCCAATTGGAGAAGAATACTCAATTTCTCCTCTTTCTTCTGTTTTGTATCTATCTGTCCAAGATCTATCATAATCTCCATTAACATGTCCATTAAATGAAAATGGCTGTTCAAATTTTGGAAGTGATATATCGTGTCTTTTAATAGTCACACCTCTATAAATATCGGCTTCTATTTGTCCAAATAAACTTATTTTTTCATCATATTCTAATGTATTTAAAAATTCTGATATATCACATAATTCCTTTGGAAATCTTGGTGTTGGTTCAAGAGTTGCAAGTCGTAAATGAAACTTATCCTTATATTTATCAATAAATTCATCTAAATCCTTTTTATTATCTAATCTATTTTTATACATTAATGCTGATAATGATATATCAGCTGTATAATCTTTTTGTTCTGGTAACTCTGTTTGATTGTAATACGAAATATTTATACTATCTAAATACTTATCACATTCTTTTAATATTTCAGGTTTTGCATAATTAGTAGTTATAACTGTTTTAAACCCATATTCTTTACAAGTTTTACAAAGCCATACTATATCAGGATGTAAAAGTGGTTCTCCACCTAAAATACATACCTCTTTTATATTATTCTCTTTTGCAGTATTCATTATTTTTATAAAATTCTCTTTTGTAATATCTTTACCAAATTTTCTGTTTTCATCAAAACAAAATGGACAACGTCTATTACATCTGTTGGTAACCATAACATGAATAAACTCATTCGTTTTAATTTCTTTTCTAAACATAATCCCCCCACCTAAACGCTATATTATAAAAAACTTTTTTTAGCTTTTTTACATCATTTTTTATCATTATCATCAACTCCTTTATATTTGAACAATATTGCTGGTCTATGTCCTCCACCTGTCTTCATTTTACTTGTTTTTTCAACTTTATCAGCAATTATTCTTCTAAAAGCAGGATTCAATAATTTCTTGCCTAATATTGATTCATAAACTTGTTGTAATTCCCCTAAAGTAAAATATTCTGGCATCATATTAAATACTATATCTGTATATTTTATTTTATTTTTTAATCTTAATATACCATTTACTATAACTAATGGATGATCAAATGCTAAACTATCATTTTCCAATATTTCATATTTGTATCTATCTGTAGTCTTTTCTTTTGATTTTTTCAAAATCTTAAATTTAATTGTTTCATTTCCATTATCTAATATTACATCAATAATCTTCTCGTCTTCTAAAACCATTACATTAAACCAAGAAGCATTTGAAGATATTTCCTGATTTAATGTATTTTTATCAATTAATGCCATATAAGAAGTAGATACAACTCTCATTCTAGGATCTCTATTAGGATTTCCAAAGGTATATAATTGTTCTAAATAGATATCTTGAATATTGGCTTCGTTAACAAGTATTCTTTTAGCAGAATCTTCTAAATCCTCATCTATATTTATAAACCCCCCTGGCAAACACCACTTATCCTTAAAAGGATAATTATCCCTTTTAACTAATAAAATACTAAAATATTTTTTATTTAATTTTCTATAGTTTTCTTGTAAACCATCTGATACACTAAATATTAATATATCAGTTGTCATAGATAATTTTTCAAATACACTTGAATCATAAGCTTTTAAAAATTCTTCTTCTGAATTATATTCTTTCATTTTACACCTCTTTATAACAATTTGTTAAGAACATATTGCAAATTATAAACAAGTTTATTTGCTTGTTTATAAACATTTTATTAAAAACAAATAAATTTGTCAATACTTTTTTGTTTATTTTTTAAATAACTATTCACACCCTAAATTTTGAGTAATGCGGATATCCTATAATTTATGTTTTTAATTTATAATCTTTTTTGTTATAATCTATGTATTATAGAAAATAGTGAAAATCATGGATGATAATATTAATCGTGAAAAGGAAAAAATGGATGAATTAAATAAATTAAAAAAAAACTTGATAATTCCTTCAAAAATTTAAGGTTATTATTCTCTTTCGTTAAATTTTAATTTCTTGTAGTTAGTACTTTTACTTCTCTTTGAAGATTTTTATGTCAATAATTTAGGAAAATGTCATAAATTATTGACAAATAAACTATTTTTAAGTTTAGGGTTTTTACAAAATTTACATAAAACCTATTGTCAAAGCAAAAAAACTATGATATGATTATAGTGCTTTTGGCGAGATAGCTCAGTTGGCTAGAGCGATCGGTTCATACCCGATAGGTCGAGGGTTCGACCCCCCCTCTCGCTACCATAAGAATATTCAAATCCTCATTTTTGAGGATTTTTTTATTTTTCTTTTTAATATAAACTTAAGTATTTTTCATAAAAAATTGAGAACAGAAATTTATCTGCTCCCATTTTTATTTATTTTTTATGATTAATTGTCTGTGATAACACCTGTTTTTTAGCAAGTACCCAATCATAACTTTCATTAATAATATTAGAATCACAATAAGGACACTTACTAGAATTGACCTGATCAAGTGGTGCATTACAATTTGGACATTTGTTTGGTTTATCACTAACCCCTTTATTAAAGGTCATTGCATACTCATAAATTACTTTTTGTTTATCATTACCTCGTAATGTCTTTCCTTCTTTATCAACAACATAGTCATAGCACTCTATCTTCATTTTTATAGTAAGAGAAACTAACTTCTCTTTTGTCTCCATACCAACAATCTTAGAATCTAATAATTGAAAATCCTTCATTATATTCTTTTGATTCTTTACCTTTAATGTAGATAATTGTGCTGAATAAGTATTATATAACTCATCAGTTACACATTTTCTAATTGAATCTTTATCAAAATCCATCCAAGCAACTTGAATCTCTTTATATAATTCATAAGCTTTTTCTTTAAACTTTTCCTCATCAAAGTCTGGTAAAAACTTCTTTAATTTATCGATATCATAAGGATTTAGTTTACCTAGTGATGTTCCTGGTACCATCAAACGATTAGATCCGCTATTCGGTTTATTCGTAATAGCAAAAATAATAGCCATAAAAATTAAAATAGAAATAACAGTAAAAAGATCTAATGAACCACTAGAATGACTTCCTGAAGAACTACTCCAATCTGAAGAAGAACTCCCCCAATCAGAGGACGAACTTCCCCAATCAGAAGAACCACCACTCCAACTAGAACCACCGCTGTCATATCCACCATCCCAACCAGAATCAGCAGACAACTTATTAATAGGAAAAAATAGACACAGCAATAACAGAATGATAAAGATAACTCTTTCCCTTTTTTTCATTTCACTACTCCATTTTCATAGAAGATAATATCCAATTTTTATCTTCTTGATTATAAACAGTACCACAATATGGACAAATCCCTGACGCATTAACATCAATTGATGCTCCACAACCAGGACATTTATTCACCGTACCTACTATCTGAAAGTCAATTTTTTTCGTAAACGTTAAATAATGATTTCTACTTACCCTAGAATCTCGATTTCCACTAACATAATTTCCTTCTAAATCTACTAAGTAATCCAAATATCTAGAAAGAATCATGACCTGAATAATCATTTGATGATCTTCTATTTGATAATGCAAAATATCTGTCTGAGCAACATTCAATTCATCATACATCTGAATCAAACCTTTTTGATTCAAAATATCAACTTTTTGTTTTAATTGCCTATACACATCATCTGTAACAAAATGTTTAATATTCTCTATTTCTTTAGTCATTAATGCAGTATAAATTTGAATAAAAACATTATTCACATAAGTAATAAATTTACTTTCACTAAAATCTTTATCATATTTTAAGATTTCATTCATTCGGCCTTTGCCCCACAATTACTACAAAACTTTCCTGTCAATTTAGCTCCACAATTACTACAAAACTTTGGAGATGTTCCCGAATCATTAGTAATTCCAGCTGAAGAAGTATTGTTATTTCCTAAGTTTTGATTAACAGCTCCCATCATTGTAGCACCGGTTTGATTCGCCATAGACATTCCCATAAATCCTGCCATAGAACCATTTCCATTAGAAGCAGCCTTCGTCATCGCCTCAGCAGAAGCACTAGCCATTAAACCAGACTGCATAGAAGCATCTGAAAATATCTTAGCATCATCCACACGAGACACTCTCTTCATTGATTCATCAGTTAAGTTAATATCCCCCATAGCAACATCAGTAATCACTAATCCATATTTTTCTTTCCAAGAATCATTTAAGCAAGTATTCATCTCATCAGAAATATCACTACCATATAATCCCATATCTCCAAAAGAAACTTTCTTATTCCTCATAACATTAGAAATAGCATAAGTTACTTTTTCAACAAATTTCGTCTTTAACTGACTACCTACTACTTCTTCATAAGTAATAGTATCCTTAGCATTAGCCCCAATTACACTAGCCACTAACTTAACAGGATCTTCTACTTTAAAAGCATATTCTCCAAAGAATGTTACCTCCAAAATACCATATTTTTCATCAGTAATCTTCTTTGGTTGAGGACTACCAAACTTATTTCCTGTAATCACTTTAGTATTAACATAATACACTCTCTGATCATGAGCAGGCTGTCCTCCATAAGTAATACGTCTACCTATTGTCTTTATCGTTTCTCCTATGCCTTTAAAGAAACCACCTTCAAAAACAGTAGGTTCTGTACTCTTATCATAAGTAAAAGTACCAGGTTCTGCAGAAAATTCAGTAATTTCTCCATTATCAACAATCATCATTGCCATACCAGCAGGAACCACAATCTGACTACCTTTCGTAATAATTCCTTCACTTGGATTTTTATTACCCTCACCATGTTTAACATATCCCTTTTGAATCAAAACATTCTCTTCAATTTCAGGACATACAATAAACTCTTTAAATTGATCTCCTAGTCCTTGTGAGATAGAACTAGTCGTTGCTTTAATTAAGCCCATATATTCACCTTCCTTATCTTAATTATATAATATTTTTTTCAAAATAACAACAAAAGAAAATTTATTCACAAAAAATACTTACCAAAATTCACTCTCTAGATAAGTATTTTTCTTAATTTCTTTATTTTTTTGAAATATTTAGATGATGATAAGCCAAATCCGTCACCATTCTTCCTCTCGAAGTTCTCTTTAAAAGTCCAATCTGCAAAAGATAAGGCTCATAAACATCCTCAATAGTTGAAGATTCTTCTCCAATAGAAGAAGCTAACGCATCAAGACCAACAGGACCTCCATTAAACCGTTCAATAATTGCCATTAATAAATGATAATCCGTATCATCTAGACCTAAGCCATCTACTTTTAATCTTTTCAAAGCATCTTTAATAATTTCTAGTGTTATTGTATTACTCCCTGCTACTAAAGCAAAATCTCTTACTCTTTTAAACAAACGATTGGCAACACGAGGTGTTCCTCTACTTCTTTTAGCAAGTTCCAAAGCAGCATCATCATCAATATCCATCTTTAAAACTCTAGAAGTTCTCTTAACTATTTTATACAACTCATCTTCCGTATAATAATTCAACTTAGAAATAATCCCAAAGCGATCTCTTAAAGGAGCAGATAAATCCCCTGCTCTAGTCGTTGCTCCAACTAAAGTAAAAGGAGGTAAATTAATCCTAATATTCCTTGTTGATCCTTCACTTCCTACAACAATATCTAAACAAAAATCCTCCATAGCAGGATATAATATTTCTTCAATAAATCTAGGAATACGATGAATCTCATCAATAAATAAAACATCATTCTCTTCCAAAGTAGAAAGAATAGCCGCTAAATCCCCACTCTTTTCAATCGAAGGACCACTAGCAGTTTTCACATTACTCCCAAGCTCATTAGCAATAATATATGCCAAAGTTGTCTTACCAAGACCAGGAGGGCCATACAAAAGAACATGATCAAGAGGCTTCTTTCTAATAAGAGCACTTTTAATAAAAATATTCATATTCTCCTTAACATCAGTTTGCCCAATATACTCACCTAAACTCTGAGGCCGAATCGTCATCTCATCAGAATCTTCCTCCAGTAAATCACTAGTAATAATTCTCTCATCCATAATATTCCCCTCTCTCTATTTTCCTAATCCTTCAGTTACCTCTCTATCTTATCATAAGTGAAAAATACTGACAAGTCATTTTCCAAAAGAAAAAGCTCAAGTCAAAACTTAAGCTAAAATCACCGAATTACCGTAGGTTTCAAATAAGAAAATAACTCTATATTTCTTAATACCCCATAAAAAATAACAACCACTAAAAGAAAATAACTAGCATATTCCTTACTCTTTTTAGAAAAATTAAAACGAAGTATTTTAAACAAAATAACCTCAACAAAAAGGATAAACACCAAAGGATTATATCGAAAGGCTTGATAAAAATCTAACCGCAAAATCGACAAAAACATCCTAGTAATCCCACATCCTGGACAATAAAAACCAGTAAACTTTCTAAACAAACAAGGAATATAAATCCCCAACTTCAAATAAAGAAGAAGAAAACTAAAACAAATAATAGTAAAAATAATCTTCTTCATTAAGCAGAAAACTTATTTAAATCATTTTGAATAAGACAATAGTTAACAATACCAAGCCCAAACAAAGATAATATTAAATAAAGAACAGAATTATCATTAATCGCTATATTCCTCTTAAGTCCTGCCTCATAAAGTTTCTTTCCCATCTGGTAATTCCAATAAATTACATAAACACCACAAGTAACTAAAGAAAGAACCAAAGAAAGTGCTCCACTAGTATAAATCTCATCAGATACAGAATTAGCTTCATCTGTCATCACAACAAACCAATAAAGTGAATATACCCCACAAGTAACCAAACTTAAAATAATTGCCATCGGAATACTACGATTAGGCACAACTACTCGATTATTAGTATAATTATTCTGACTACCACCATTAGGAAAACGATTCTCAGGAAGATAATCAGCATATGGATTCTCCTTCTTTACTTCATTACTAGTTTTAACATCATTCTCTAATTTAGTCCCACAACTATCACAAAATAATGCTCCCTCTACTATCTCTTTTCCACAATTCGGACAATATTTCATCTTCACTCCTCACTTCCTATTATCATTATATCGTAATTTTTCCCTACAATCAATAAAATTTGTTGAATAAAATTAACCTAAAGAAAAAAGACTACTAAATAGTCATTAATTCTTGTTCTTTTACCTTTAAAGCTTCATCTACTTTTTTATTATATTTGTTAATCAATTCCTGAACTTCTTCATTACCTTGTTTTTCAACATCCTCAGGTAACTTTTCTTTCTTAATATCATTATTTATATCTTGTCTAATATTTCGAAGAGCAATCTTAGCTTCTTCTGCAATTTGTTTTACTTGCTTTACCAATTCTTTTCTTCTATCCTCAGTTAAAGCAGGAATAACTAAGAAAATTACTTCTCCATTATTATTAGGCGTAACCCCAATATTAGCCTCAAAAATAGCCTTCTCAATATCACCTAAAATTCCCTTATCAAAAGGCTTTATCGAAAGCTGTCTTGCCTCAGGAATAGAAATATTAGCAAGCTGTTTCAAAGGAGTAGGCACTCCATAATACTCAACCATAATCCCATCTAACATACTAGGATTAGCCCTACCTGCTCTAACTTTAATAAATCGCTTCTCCATAGAAGCAATCGATTCTTCCATTCTTTCCTCACACATCATCAATAATTCATCTAATTCCATATCATTTTCACCTTTCTTGTTTTGATAAATTTATTTTAACATAAATCTACACTAATTGCTATTTTTTTGTTATCTACATCTTTTTTTAGAATACGTTAAATATGAATCGATTAAATCAAAATCCATTAAGTTATCAGGAATTTTGTCTGTGTTAAAAAATTTTAATCTCTTAGTTTCTGAATCTCCCTTTAAGTTGCAGATATTACTCATTAAAACATTTGCTAGATAAAGCGAAGTATTATTATAAACAATATCCCCGTTAGGATAACTATTTTTTCTAGTTTCTCCAGATAATGTGTCAATTAGAATTAAATCGTTAGAATTTAATTTAATTCCCGTTTCTTCATAAGCTTCTCTAATAGCAGTAGTTCTTAAATCTTCTCCTAGTTCTTGACAGCCACCAGGTAATCCCTACTTATTCCTATCGGTTCTTTCCTGTAATAATATCTGTCCTAGTTCATTTCTTATTATAATCGCCGAGCCAGTTTGAATAAAAGGAATATGATTAATTCTTTCATCTAAAGCCATTCTAAATAAAACGGGATACCCTCCATATTTAGCACTAAACTCTTGTAACTCTTTTTCATCTAAACTCATTATTAGTTTTACAAATTCTTCATGAGTATACTCTCTCATCTTTTTGTAGTTCATAAACTCCTCCTAAAACCTATATGTCCATTATAACATATTCTAATTTTAATTACTTTCTTTTTTGAAATTTTTATTAAAAAAAGTTTTGTTACCATTACTACTTAGCCTTAAAAATATAAAATTCTTTTATTAATCATCTTATTCATAATAATTAATAAGAGATATTTCATATACTTAAATATGAATAATAACAAAGAAAAAGAACTAACAATAGATGAATGGATATGGATAATATTCATCATCCTAAGTATTTTTAATATTTTAGGAGATGAATTAGAAAAAAAATTTTACAAAGAAAAAAATATCTCTTACAAAAATCTATCCAAAAGTATCTTTACCTTAACAGTCCTAACATCTTTCTTTATTTATATTTACTTATCATATCGACAATATCAAGAACTAAACAAAAATATAAATAAAAACATTAATATCTATAAATTAAGATATTTTGCCAGCATCTTAGTAGTAATCGCTTCTTTTCTATATTTATATTGCCAACTTACCGATAAAGAAGACGAAAACCCTTCCCTAGTATAATCTCTATCAAAAGAAAAAGAAAACAGAAGCATTTTACTCCTATTTTACTTCGCTTCTTCACTCGCTCTTGTCTCACGAATAACAGTAACTTTAATCGTACCAGGATATTGCATCTCAGCCTCAATCCTTGTCTTAATTTCCCTAGCAATTTGAAAACTAGTCAAATCATCAACTTCACTTGGATTAACCATAACCCGAATCTCTCTTCCAGCCTGAACAGCATAAGCCTTTTCCACACCAGGAATAGACTTACCAATTTCCTCTAATTGCTCTAATCTTTGAAAATAATTCTCAGAAGTATCATTTCTAGCTCCAGGACGAGAAGCCGAAATCGTATCAGCAATCGCTACAATAGAAGCAATAATACTAGTTGGTTCCGTATCCCCATGATGAGATAAAATCGTATTAACAATAACCTCATCCTCTCCATATTTTCTAGCAATCTCAGCCCCAATTTGAACATGAGAACCTTCCATCTCATAATCAATAGCCTTACCAATATCATGAAGTAATCCAGCCCTCTTAGCAAGATTAACATTCTCTCCTAACTCACTAGCAAGAAGCCCAGAAATATTAGCAACTTCCAAAGAATGTTGAAGTGCATTCTGACTATAACTTGTCCGAAAATGCAACTTACCAACAATCTCAATCAACTCAGCATCCATCTTACTAATCCCAAGAGAATAAATCGCATCCCTACCATACTCCCGAATAGCAGCCTTAACATCATTACAAATCTTATCATAAACCTCTTCAATCCTACCTGGATGAATTCTACCATCACTAATTAAAGACTCTAACGTTAATCTAGCAATCTCCCTTCTCAAAGGATCAAAAGAAGAAATAACAATAGCCTCAGGAGTATCATCAATAATCAAATCAACCCCAGTAACAGCCTCAATAGTACGAACATTTCTTCCCTCACGACCAATAATTCTCCCCTTCATCTCATCATTAGGTAAAGAAATAACACACACAGTCTTCGTATTTGTAACATCAGCAGCATATCTCTGCATACTACTAACAATCATTTCTTTAGCAATATTATCAGACTCAATCTTAGCAACCGATTCTTTCTCTTTAATATAAGCTGCTACTTCCTTAGAAATATCACTCTCTACCTTCTTCATAATCGTATCCTTAGCTTCTTTACTCGTAAGCCCAGCAATATTCTCTAATTTTTCTAACTCACTCCGTTTTAATTCTTCCATTTCATCCATTTTTTCTTGAATTTCTTTTTGTCTTTCTTGAAGAGAATTTTCCTTTTCATTCATCACATCTTCCCTATTTTGTAAGGCCAAATCCCTTCGGTCAATATTTGCTTCTCTTTTTAAAAGTCTATCTTCAGAGTCTTTAACTTCTTGTTTCTTTTCTTTGATTTCTTTTTCAGATTCTAATTTTAGTTTATGAATCTCATCTTTAGTCTCCAAAATAGACTCTCTTTTATTCTTTTCTGCTTCTTTCTTTGCTTCTTCTAAAATACTTAAAGCAGTACTTTTACCACGTTTTATCTTTAAGGAATTTAAGGCTACCATTCCTACTACTCCTAAAAAAGTTCCAAGAAAAAATACTAAAATGGAGATCAATATTGTATTCATATAACACCTCCATTCTTCTATCTTGAAATTAAAATTAAACATAACTATTAATTCCACTATACATATTCATTGTATCTAGTATTTTATTACTTGTCAAGTGTGAAAATAATTTAATCAAAAAACAGAAAAAAAGAAAAAATAGTCCAACATAATCAGACTATTTTAATAAGAATCAACATCAATTTTTACTTTTTTTAAAACATTTAAATTAGAACTTGCTTGCACGATATTGCGAATAGAATGAATGGTTTTTCCATTTTTACCAATTACTCTACCCAAATCACTCTTAGATACCAAGACCTCTATATGAACAAAATCTTCTTCAGTTGTCTCATATTCTTTTACAGAAATAGCATCTTTATCATCACAAAGAAGTTCTACAATTGTTTTAGTTAACAAGACCAAATCCATAACTATTTTCCTTGCTTTTGATGATGAAATTTTTCCATAATACCAGCTTTACTTAAAATATTTCTTACTGTATCAGTAGGTTGAGCTCCAGTAGCTAATCTTGCTAAAGTTGCTTCCTCATCAATTTTAATCTCAGCAGGATTCTTTAATGGATTGTAAGTTCCTAATTGTTCAATAACCTTTCCATCTCTTGGACTTCTAGAATCAGCAACAACAATTCTATAAAAAGGTGCTTTCTTAGCTCCCATTCTTTTTAATCTAATTTTAACAGCCATATTTCTCTCCTCCTTCTTTTGCATTAATACTATATCAAAAAACAAAATCACTGTCAACCTTTTTTTGGTACACAAATAAAATTATTTTCTCTGAATAACAACTTTATAATCACCAAGTTCCTTAGAAGTATTTTTATCATCATAAACAAATACCTTCAAAGTAATTGGCGAACTAACCTTATCAATATTAGTACTCGCGGTTAATTTAATAGAAGTAAACACTGTATCTTCATTATAACCTTCCTTCGTAACATGACTATAAACCTTCTTATCTTGATGAATATCATCATATAAATAAACCTGAACATCATTAAAAATAGCCTCTGTATCATGAGGAGAATAAATTACCTGCCTAACCTCTCTATCTTCAACTTTATATTCAATAATATAACCTATCTTATAATTACTATCTTTCTCATTATATTGATTCCATAAATTAACTTGTTCACCTTCTAAAGAAGGACTATTTGTATAAAATACTTCTAAAGAAACAATATCCTTATATATAGTAAGAGGACTAGTATAATTAGAAACCAAAGTTTTAGTTTTTAAATTAGAAAGATATAAACCAACTACAACATTCTCTTCTATTTTAGGTTCTATTACATTTTTTAAAGAATGACTACCAACTTCTTTAACCTTAAACCGATTTTCTTGACAACCAGATAACAAACCAATAATTAAAATACTACATAAAAACTTATGCCACCTCATCACTAGACTCCCCTATAATATATATAGGACGCCTCTTTGTTTCAAGATAAGTCTTAGATAAGTATTGTCCAATAATTCCCATACAAAAAAGTTGTACCCCACTACATAAAAAGAT
The DNA here is from genome assembly GCA_934162265.1 of uncultured Bacilli bacterium. Taxonomy (GTDB): domain Bacteria; phylum Bacillota_I; class Bacilli_A; order RF39; family UBA660; genus RUG11198. The sequence goes on from CAKPHZ010000013.1 coordinate 27,919, forward strand.
AATACAAACTAAACTTGGCCACCCACTAACTGGATCCCCATAAACCAAAGTCTTAACAATAATAGCAATAATCATAATAAAAGAAATCAAACAAAAAACTAATCCAAACACAGCAGACAAAACAAGAGGAACCGTAGAAAACGCTGTAATCCCATCAAGAGCATAAATAAACAACTTCCAAAAACTCCATTTAGTCTCTCCTGCTACACGATTAATATTTTCATATTCTAACCACTTTGTCTTAAAACCAACAAAACTAAAAAGACCTTTAGAGTAACGATTATATTCTTTCAACTCCAAAATAGCATTTACCATCTTACGACTCATAAAGCGATAATCTCTAGCCCCATCAACCATTTCTACCTTACTCAAACGATTAATCAATTTATAAAACAACCTTGCACAAAAACTTCTAATAGGGGGCTCCCCTTTTCTAGTTACCCTTCTTGTACCAACACAATCATACCCTTCTTCAGATACCAAATGATACATTTCTTTTAATAAGGAAGGTGGATCTTGTAAATCAGCATCCATAATTGTTACATAATCTCCCTTAGAATGCTCTAAGCCAGCATACATAGCAGCCTCTTTTCCAAAATTCCTAGAAAAAGAAATGTATCTTACTCTCTTATCCTTTTTATGATATTCTTTTAATACTTCTAAAGTCTTATCCTTCGAACCATCATTAACAAAAATAAGTTCAAAATTTAACTCCTTTAACTCCTTACTTACTTTATCAATTTCCTGATAAAAAAAAGGTAATGCTTGTTCCTCATTATAACAAGGAACAATAATTGATAATATCTTTTTCATACCCTACTCCTTTACTGCCTATATTGTAGCATAGTTTTAATTCAAGAGCAATTCCCATTTTAAAAAGATAGATAAAACATAAATTTTTATTAGTTACAAAACTAAATTTCATTCTTAAAAAGCAAAAAAAGAAACAAAAATTTAATCTCCAGTTCATTCAACACTAATCATCAACTCTACTGAAGAAAAGCCTTATTTTACATTAAAAATTCTTATTTACGCAAATGTATTTACCAAATACCTAACTCCATTTATATTTTTCTATTCATTTTTTCTAATACTAATCTTTTACCTAAAGACTGACTTTGTAAAACCTCATAGCTTTCACTGATAGTGCCAGAAAATGTTCCCATAATCATATTAAATGAAGCATTTGGCATAATTAAATACATCCCATTTTCTGGATATCTTCCAAAAATTCTTTGTACCGACTCATCTAATGGATAACTTAACCGAACCCAGTCAGTAAATAATAAAATACCTTCTTCATTTAATCCGTATTGTTCATATAAATCAAAGTTTTTATCAACATCTCTATATTCATCTTCAAGCATTTGATAACTATAGGGATTAAATATTGCAAAATTCTCTACATAACCATCACATTTTTTGATACTTTGCAAATAATTTTTATAATATTTTAATGTTTGTAATTCATAGTTGGCTTTAGTACAAGCATAATTACCAGTCTTCACCTGCCCAAATCCGTTTAAACCAGTATCAAATTTTCCATTAGTAAATTTGATATAATCTTCAATCTTAATTTTTCCTTCATCCACAAACGCTCTATAAATTTTAAGCATAACAACACTCCTCTTTTGTATTGCTTATTTTAATACAAATTTTATATAATTGCAATACACTATGCTTTTTGAATTTTGTTTTTTATAAACACTAAAATCATAAAAATAAAATGAATAAATGAGCCAATTTATTATAATTTAATTTTTTTAATAAAATTATTTCAAAACTATACACTTTTAAAAAACGAAAAATTTTGTCTAATCTTGTCAAAAAAATAGAACAATGATATAATCTAATTATATTAAAAATAGAAAGTGGTACTAAAATGAAAAAGAAAAAAAGAAAAATTAATAAACAAAAAGTATTTAGCTTTGTTAGCTTAATATTTATTATTATTTGTATTTTATGGTATGGAGGAAGATTAATATATTTTTACTTAGATAGCAAAAAAACAAACGAAAAAGAAGCTAATATCTTTGCAAAAGTCTTACTTAAACAAAATAAAGAAGAATTAAAACAAGTCAAAGAAGACTACTATTTCAATGGAAAAGTAAAAGATAACTATGTAATGTATTCGAACATTCTATGGAGAATTGTTAAAATCAACAAAGACAATACCATTACCTTAATTAGTGAAAATATAATAGGCACATTAAATAATGGAACAGATGAATATCAAAAATCAAATGTAATTACTTGGTTAAATAAAGAAAAAGATAAAGACTATAGCGGAGTAATGGAAAAAGTTCTTAGTAACAAAGATAGCTTTTTAGTCAAATCCAATATTTGTATAGATACGATTAATGATGTAAATAAAATCACTTGCAACAAAACAAATAACAACTATGACATTGGCCTTTTATCTATAGAAGATTATCTTTATACCGGAGGAAACAAAGGCTTTATTAACAATGAAAAAAATACTTATCTAGCCAATCAAAATAAAAATAAAAACTATTGGTATATTACTAGCGATGGAAAACTAGATAGTGATACAGAAAACGAAATCATAGGAATTAAACCCATAATTACCATCGCTTCTACAGTAGAAAAAAAAGAAGGAAACGGTAGCAAAACAAACCCTTATACTTTTACAGAAGAAAAAAATTACTTTGCTTCTTATGTAAAGTTAGGAAATGATATTTGGAGAGTATATGAAACAGATGAAGATAAATTAAAATTAATATTAGATAAAACATTAGAAAATAAAGATAACACCTCATTCAAATATCTTTATGCTAAAAAAAATTATGAATATAATGATACCCAATATGGAACTCTTGCCTACTACCTAAATAAAACTTATTATAAAAGCCTAGACTATGGAAGTATTATCACTGAAAACAATTACACAAACGGCATTTATGGAGAAGATACCCACTACTCTCTAGAAGAATTATCCAAAACCATCTCCACTAAAGTAGCCCTTCCTAGTATCAACGATATCATCGTAAACGACGAAATTGATGGCTATGTCACAACAACTGGTACAGCAAAAAATGACACTTATATTTACATTAGAAATGCTCACGGAACAGTTAGTCGAAAAAATATCAGCTACGAAAATAAAGTACGCCCTTGTATTAGTATTAAAAAAGAAAGTTTAACACAAGGAAATGGAACCGAAAAAGATCCATATAGATTAGGAGAATAAAATGGCAATAAAGAAGAAAAAAAAGAAACAAAAAGTTTTAAAAAGGACCATTATTTTTGGATTAATAGATATCATCGCTATCATTTGTTTCTTCATCATGTATGGACCTTGGAATTATGTCAGAAATCTATATGTCACAACAGCAATGCAAACAATGACCCACAAATATTTAGCAAGAGTGTTTTACAGCGAGAAAAAAATTGCCGAAATCCAAAGTAACAATTACCTAGTAGGTGTAAACGAAGATGCTGATGTTTCTTCCATTGTAATCAATACAAAAGAAAAGGAAAATTATCTAAATGAATATGAAAAAGAACTACTAGAAAGAGAAAATAAAGATGATTTATACAAAGTTTTAAATGTCAAAGTAGGAAATGCAAACGGATATCTAATTGCCATATATGATCCAACCAAAATAAGTCTCCTTCGTACTAAAAAATTCAATGCAAATACCTATGGAGAAAGAGTTATTGACATGTGTAAACGCTACGGTGGAGTTGTTTGTATCAACGGTGGAGGATTTTCTAACGGACTAGATAAAGGATCAGACATTCCTCAAGGATACGTTATCGATGAAGGAAAAGTTGCTTGGCCTATCCAAAGTGATTATAGCAACACTAGAGGAAATATCATTGGAATGACGAAAGATGGCAAATTAAAACTAATGAACAATGCAACCGGAGACGAAGCGATTCACGCTGGAATTTGGTATGGAGTTGAATTTGGACCATTCCTAATCGTCAATGGAAAATCTGTTAAAATTGAAGGAACCCCATTTGGTGTTGCCAATAAATGTGTAATTGCTCAAAGAAAAGATGGAGTCATCATGTTCCTAGTAACAGAAGGAGAAAGTTATATCGATGGAGCCAGTATGAAAGACGTACTAAAAGTACTAGAACGATATGGCGCTTATAACGCAGCTAACTTAGATGGTGGACAATCTACCTCCCTAGTCATCAATAATAGTTTAGTCAACACACCAAACTATGCCGCTAAAAAACAAGGAGGAAGATATGTCGTTACTGGTTGGGGATTAATTCCTTAATCTAAAGGAGGTAGTATTATCCATGAAAAAGAAAACTTACAAGAAAAAACAAAGTAAAAAGAAAAAAAATAAAGAAAAACTTTTAAAAAGAACCATAGTTTTTATTGTTCTAGATATCATCACAATCATCTGTTTCTTTATTATGTATGGTCCTTGGAATTATGTAAGAAACCTATTTGTAACAACGGCAATGAATACCATGGAACACAGATGGATGGCTAGAATATTTTATAGCGAGAAAAAAATAGAAAAAATCATGAACGGAAACTATTTTGTAACCATCAATGAAGATGCCAATCTAGATGATATCGTCATTAATACAAAAGAAAAGAAAAAGTACAAAAATGAATACGAAAAAGAACTTCTAACTAGAGATGAAGGAAATGATTTATACAAAGTGATCAATTTAAAAGTAGGAACTGCTGATGCCCACTTAATAGCTATCTATAATCCAAAAAAAGTAGAATTAATTCATACCAAAAAATTTAATGTCGGTGGTTATGGAGAGAGAGTGATGACCATGTGTGAAAGATACAATGGTGTCGTTTGTATCAACGGTGGTGGATTCGTTGATAATGGCATGGGTTCAGACATTCCAGTAGGTTATGTCATAAAAAATCACGAAATTATTTGGACGCCAAAAGGAGAAAATGAAAATACTTACCGAGACAACATCATTGGCATTACAGACGACGGAAAATTAAAACTAATGGCAAATGCTACAGGAGAAGAAGCCATAAAAGCAAAAATTAAAGATGGCATGGTATTTGGTCCATTCTTAATTGTCAATGGAAAAGCCTTAGAAATCGTTGGAGACCCTTGGGGAAAATCTCCTAGAATGGCAATAGCTCAACGAAAAGATGGCGTCATGATGTTCTTATCTATCGATGGAAAAAACTACATCGATGGAGCAAGCCTTCAAGACGTAGTCAAAACCCTAAAACTATACGGCGCTTATAACGCAGCCAACTTAGATGGAGGACAATCCTCAACAATGGTAGTAAACGGAGAATTAGAAAACAATCCTCCAGCAGAAGCAAAACGAACTAAAGGAAGATATGTAGTAACTGGTTGGGGATTAATCCCATAAAAAAAGCGACTGCCCAAAGTCGTTTTTTCTATTCATCCTCTTTTTTATACAAAATTAAAGTTGATAAAATCCATACAAAATACTTCATTTTTCTCTTCCTCTCTATTAAGAATAAAAGATAATTAAGTATTTTAAGCAAAAAATAAACCCCTTAAAAGTTTCTCAATTTATTTTTTATTAACAGTAATTAACGAAGTAAACAACGTATTCAAATAGCGAAATACCTGAGAATCAGTATCTTTTAACTTTTCTAACACCTCTTTAATTGTTTCCAAACTAATATCCCTCGTATTCTCTTCCTTAAGTTCTTTAAATACCCCCTCCATAGTATCCTCAAGCATTTTCCTATCAATCTTTTCCAAAGTCACAGTCGTATAATTATGCAACTGATTAGAAAAAACTTTCAAACTATCTTCTATAAAGAATTCTCCAAACAAACACCAGGAAGAAGGATAATGTGTCTCCATCATATGATTTTTACTTTTAATAACAGAAAAATTCTCATTATATAAAAGAACACCAACCATAGAATTAGAAGGAATAATATTAATCAGTTTCTTCTTTATTCTCTTATACTTTAATTCATACTCCTCTTTCAATACCCCAGGTCCATCAAAATTATAAATCTGTTTAACCTTTCTTAAAAGTGAATTCTCTAACTCCATACAACTAATCATTGCTAAATTTCCACCTTTAGAATGTCCCACAACATAAACATTATCATCATCTTTATAAATAGCATCCTTAAGATAATCTATCCCCATTTTCTGTGTATTTGTTGGATACTGATAAAACATCCTAGCATTTTCTACCCAAGAAACAAAAGAATGATCACTTCCCTTAAAAGAAATAATTTTATTCTTTCCTAAAACAAAAGTTACTGCACCAAACTGAACAAAATCATCCCTTTTTCCAACAAAATTTTCAATTTTCAAATCTTGATATCTTTTCGACTTTACCATTACTTTTAATAATTGATAAGCTAAACTTCCTGTATTCCCCCCATGCAACCTATTCTTAAACTTAACACTATACTTTACAAACTCCTGTAAATTCTTTTCTTCGTCAAATGAATCTAAAGGTAAATAAGAAAGACAAGCAAAAATCAAAAAATCTTGTGAATTCAACTTTACATACTTTACAGTAGTATCTTTATAATAATTTAAATAATCAATAATAGTATACATATCTCTTTCCTCTTTACTATTTTTGTAAAGTAGAACACTACTACTTTACTCTCTATTCATTCTATCACAATTTAAAAAAGAAAAAAAGAAGAAGTTTACAAAAAATCTCCTATCAACTTCTCCACATAACTAAAAACATATTCTTGTAAATAAATACCAACCTCTCGATCATACTCTTCCCCAAGAAGTAAATTATCCGAAATCATTTTAAAAGAAATAACCGGAATATCCCGATGATGAGCAATCGTATAAGTCGAAATACTTTCCATATCTTCACAAAGAATATGATACTTTTCATTCAAAAATAAAACTCTATCTACTTCTTGATTCCATACATCCCCACTCCCAATAGTACCACATAAATAATTTGTTTTAGGTGGATTTCCTAATGCCAACGCAAGAAGTTTTTCATCTGAAGAATAAGACAAAAATCGATCAGTCTCTCCACTTAAAAAAGTAAGAAGTTCCCATTTATCTGGATGAACACCACCCAAAGCAGGAGAAAAAGAACTTTTATAAGAATTAATATTAACACAATTCGTCCCAATAACCATATCCGAAACATGTAACATCTCCGTAGTAGCTCCTGCTATTCCATAATTAATAATTGTTATAGGATGATAATTCTCTATCCCAATAGTAAGAGAAGAACTAGCTTCAATCAAACCAACCTTAGATAAAGAAATAACAACAGGATAATTTCTAATCATTCCTTCATAAAAAAGATACCCTCCTATCTCTCTTTTCACAAGATGATCTATTTTTTTCAACAAACAAGAACATTCTACCTCCATTGCTACTTGCAACAAAATAGGCCTTTTCCCCATAAATCCTTCACCTCACAATAAAATCACTAAAATCATACTATAAAAAAGAAAGAAAAGTCAAGAAAAAAACAATAGTCTTCTCTAACCATTGTAATTTTTATTCCGAATAAACTCTCTCAATATCTTAGTAATTGCCCTTTTCTCAATCCTTGAAACATAACTCCTACTAATCCCAAGAGCAGAAGCAATTTCCTTCTGGGTCTTCTCTTCCTCATGATCAAGACCATAGCGCATATTAATAATCTTCCTCTCTCTTTTCGATAAAATATTTAAATATTTCCTCAACAACAAAATATTATCTTTCAAATAAATATCTTCTAAATAATCAGGATCTTTAGTCCTTAAAACATCTAAAACAGTAATCTCATTTCCCTCTTTATCATAACTCACCCCATCATAAATACTAACATTTTTTGCATTTTTCTTATTACTCCGAAAATACATCAAAATTTCATTCGCCACTATCACTTGAAAGAACGATTTTGCCGTTATGTGTTGCCGATAATCCGTCTTGTTCGTTGTTAACGTCATCATCAAATAGTTGTGGTTTAGTAGTTATGGTGTGATTTCTACTACCGATTAAATCCATATATATTTTTTTGCCGTCGGTTTCCATATTACCTACAAATAATTTAATTAGATTACGTTTGCTTATTATATCTAATTCATCAAACCTACAAATATATTTAGTTAATATTTCAAAAACAACTTTGGCTGTTTCTTGGTCGTTAATGATTTGATTTGGTTGTTCTTGTTTTAATTTTTGTATATTGGTTGCTATTTCATTGTTCTTGCGTTTTAATTCTTTCATTTGTGCTTGTACTACGTCAAATATTTCATCATCAACAAGTGCTAAACGATTAGCAAGGTTTTTTATTTCATTTTCGTTTTTACTATAATTACGTTCTAATACTTGTAATTCATCGTTTTTACTTTTGCTATCATAATCATTGTCGGTTGCGATTTCTTCTATTGCTTTGTAAAACTCACTTGTTGGATTTGCTAATTCTTTCATACCACGCATAACTAATTCATCGGCTTCATTTCCGTTTATATTTTTACAAGAACATTTTTCGCCCTTACTTTTCATTTTTAAATCGCATATATAGTCAAACCTTAAATCGCCGTTAGCCGTTTTGTTTTGTTTTAGTTTTGCTCTCATAAGTGAATGACAATGACTACAACGAAGAACACCAACTAAAATTGCGTTATTCTTGATTGGCTTACGATAATTTTTATCTTCATTTGCTTTTAATATTTCTTGTACTTGTACCCAATCTTTACCACTTATAATACCTTTATGTTGTCCAATAGCAACAATCCAATCTTGTAAATCTTTATATTTTACACGTCCCGTTTTCGTTTTTTCGGTTTTACAATAGCCAATTATTCCGTGTTCGCCGTTAAATTCTTCTTTATCGTTGTATACTTCAACGTCATTTTCTAAAAAGTAATTAAGAACGTCTTTATCGGCAACGGCATATACGGGATTTCTTAAAATATTTTTAACACCCCAACGAGAAAAATCACAATTTCTTTTGGTCTTAAAATCATTTTGTATCAAAAAACTTTCAACTTGTGTTTGTGATTTATATTCCAAAAACTTTTGAAATATTGTTTTAATGATTGTTATTTCATCATCAATAGGAACAAGTTTAAATAAATTGACTTTCTTTCCGTTTATGTTTTCTTTTTCCATTTTTTCACTCATAAATCCAAGTGGAACATTACCACCAAGCCAACGTCCTGTTTTTGCTAATTTATACATATTATCTCTTATACGTTCGGCGATTGTATCACGTTCAAGTTGTGCGAATGTAATTGCAATAAATAACATCGCTTTACCCATAGGGGTAGTCGTATCAAACCTTTCACTTACTGAAATAAAGTTTACATCGTGTTCTTGCCAATCTTCATATAAATTAGCAAAGTCTAATACATTACGGGAAACACGGTCAAGACGATAACAAATAATAGTATCAAACTCATCATTTTTAATTGATTTCATCATTTCTTGAAATTGTGGTCTATCGGTATTTGCCCCCGTATAACCCTCATCGTTATATACAACTATATCATCATCGGTTAAAGTTGTATCAATATACGTTTTTAAATAATGCTTACAAGTATCAATTTGGTTTTCTATACTTTCGCCTTTACCCGTAAACTTCGATTTACGCGAATATATCGCTTTTTTTCTTTTTCTTTCTTCCATAAAAAGCCGTCCTTTCTTTTATGTGATATATAATATATTATATCATAAATTATACGATAAATATAGTATTTTCTATGATTTTGTGCTAAAATATTATATCAACGAAAGGACGTGTATTATGCAAAGTTGTTTAAAGAAAAATTTTTCACATCATATTTTATTTGATAATAAGTATGCTGAACAATCATATATTGCGTATCTTTCAAAAGAAAAAAGAAAATACATAATGAATTCAAGCGATTATGTAGAAAGATTTATTGTTTTTACTATTGATTTTATTTTTAGAATTAACAATGCGATTTGTAGACGTGGTTTAGTTGAAAATAACAAAGAAGATATAAGAAAACTATATGATACACCAAAAGACGTTGAAAAATACTCTTATTATACTAAAATGACGGTCAATGGTGTTTACAATGATATAAAAAGATATAAACTTACAAACGAATATGAACAAGAAATATTTGATATGTTAGAAAAGGTCGTAAACTTAAAAGATAAACTATTTACGAATTATGATGATTTTAAAAGTGGTATATATGAATTAGTAAAAACGATTGATGACAAACATTATACTTGGACTGTTGGGGAAAATATTATATATAATAGGTCTATTCGTGATAATGAAAGTAAAAAATATTATTGTGCTGTTATAGGTCAAAAAGGTTATAAAAGATTTAAAACGATTTATTATAATAACGTATATTTAGAAACGCGTATAAAAATGATTACGTTTGAACAAGTATGCGATTTACTTATTGTTATTGCTGATACATACAACGAATTGATTATAAAAGAATATGACAACGCAAGTGATATCATTAACGATTATTTAAAAAACAATACCGATATGCTTAGTTGTAAAGATATATATTATGCTAAAATATTTATGGATTTAAAGAAAATATCTTTATTATTACAAACTGATAAACAAAAAGACGTTGTAAAACTGATGAAAGATATTATACAAAGTGAAAATAAAAAATATAAAAATGATTTTCTTTTATATGAAAATATACCGATTGATGAAAATGCTATTGAGCAAGGTCAATATATTGAATTATAAGGAAATAATATTAGAAAGTGCATTTTTTACAATAACCTACCAATTAGGTTAAATGCACTTTTTTTATTGTTTTCTTTTTTTCTTTTGCTAATATAGTCCTTGCAAAGAAAAAACGCGTTTCATATTTGCAAGATTGGGGGTGGTCAATAATTGAAATTAATTATCAATTTGCCAACTGATGAAAAAGGAATAAAAGAGTTTAACACGGCTTTTGCAAAAGTACAAGCAACGTTAGTGAAAAAATGTATTGATGATTTGAATATTGATAAACAATCTAAACAAAAGGTAGTTAATGAATTGTTGACTACTCTAAAAAAACAAGTTGACGAAAGGAAAATGAAGAATGAATAATGAAGAAAATATAAAAGAAAAAACGAAAGAAAAAATAAAAGAAAAAAAAGTCTATTTATCCGATAATAAAAATGATAGCAAACAACGTGAAGCAGTAGACAATTTAAAAAAAGCAATCGTAAAAGAAGCAATCAAAAATTATACTGATGAAACGCCAAGTGGCTTATGGTTTGACTTATTTATGATATATTTAGAAAGTAGAACAAAACCTAATAAATCAAAAAATGATTTTAATTATCGCATAGAACGTATTTATAACAATGTTATAAGTATGTATAGCGATTTTAAAGAATTTACCGAACCTGTTTTAAACAAAAGTAGAAAAGCAACAATAGTTGATAATAATAACAACTAAACTAAAATTAAAGTATTCCTATACTACAAATAAACTAAAAGAAAGGATTTGATAAACTTAATTTAAACTATATTTAAAGATATAACAAAGGAGTGGACTTACATTAAGTTTATTCCTTTTATTATTATTTAATATATTTATATTAATATATATAAGAGTAAATACTATTTTTATAATAAATAGATTAGTTAAATACTATATAAGTAAATTAAGTTAAATTTAATATAATTATATATAAATAAATTAATAAAATAATATAATACAAGTTAAATGTATTAAAAGTATTATTATCTTTTCATAAGGAATAATATTATTTTTTTACCATAAGACTATTATTATATATTTATAATTTAATATAGTTTATAACCTTTTGTAAAGTATAGATTTAAAGAAAATTAATTAACCCCCTAATAAAAATTATTATTCACTTCGTTCATAATAATTTTATTCCCCCTTCTTGATAAAAGAAAATTCCACCTTTTAGAAAATAAGCAAATTAAGGTTGTTTTAAACGGCAATTAGGTATTTGACTTATAATTTATCTATTTAATGATTTTCATAACAGAGAACAACCTAATTTTGCTAAATAAAAGGTGTTTATATAAATTGAAAGAGTGTATATACAATGACGTATAAACACTCTTTATTTTTTTAGTCTATGTCTTTAAAGAATTCACACATAGATACATTCAATTTTTTAGATATTACATATAAGAACTCTAAACTAAATGTTTGATAACTACTATTTTCAATATTAGCAATTGTACCCTCGTTGTATTGAATTAGGTCGGCTAATTGTACTTGTGTTAAACCTTTTTCTTTTCTAATTCTTTTTATGTTCTTCCCAACAATTACATAGATATACTTGTTATCGTCTTTTTTGATTTCCATATATCATCACCAAGAACATTATCTTATGAACATTTATCTAATGTACTACATTTAATGTATGTAGTTTTGCTTATTTTATGCTAAAATGGTTATGGGAGGTGTGAAATGTTAAAGGATATTTTTTTAGTATTATCAGTCCTTGGTATAGATATAATTTCCATAATGGCTTTCACTATACCAAGCGACCCATACGTGATAATACCAGCCCTATCAATGGTTAGTTTTGATAAGCCTTTATGGTTTTGTATAATCTTTGGTGGTAGTTTTTTATATTTAATGTTGTTGTGGTCTATTTATGATAAATTAGAGCAAAGAAAAATAGCATAACGGCAATTATACTATTTCTCTTCTTCTAAATCATCAAATAACAACTTAATATGAATACCTAAAACTTTTGAAATATGATACAACGTGTTTAAAGAAAATGTTTTAAATGTTTCGTTTTCTATATCGCCAATAAAGTTTTCACTATAACTACACTTTTCGGCTAATTCGCGTTGTGTCCACCCTTTAAGTTTTCTATATTTACGAACATTTTTACCAACCCAGTAGTAAATATAGTTGTTATCTTCTTTAGATATTGTTGCCATAGACACCAACTCCTATTCAATTATTTCATAAATAAATTGAAAATAACCCCAACGAATGGGAGTGGTTTATGGTATAATAGATTATAAGAAAGGAGTGTGCGTTTATATGGCTTTAATTAAGTGCAATAACTGTGGTAAAGAAATAAGTGATAAGGCTACAACTTGTATCCATTGTGGCAAAAAGGTAAATGTTAAAAATAATCTTGAAAAGCCAATAAAAAAAGCAAGTAAAAAAGGCATTTTGATTATTGGAGGTGTCTTACTTGCTATTGTCTTAGTTGGTATAACTATATTTTTAGTTTTAAACCATAATTCCAAAAGTTATATTGGTAAATGGGAACATAATATTACATGGAAACGAGGAAATAAAACAACAAGAACAAGTTATGCTTATATTGAATTGTTAAAAAATGGTACTTTTAACTATGTTGGCTATACTATTAATGATTTAGAAAATAAAATTACTTATTCTGGTACTTATAACGAGAACAATGGCATAATCTATGTTTATTTTAAATATGAAGAACAAGATTATACTGGCAAATTATACATAAACGATAATAAATTGTGTATGAACGGAGAAAATTGTGAAGATTACTTTGTTAAGACCTCATCTAAAGATAAAAATAGTCTTACTATAAATGAAGAAACAACTTATATCTCTTATAGCGATTATCAAAGCATTTTGAATAATGGCGAAAGTGCTATTGTGGTGTTTGTGAGGGAAACTTGCCAATATAGTAAAGCATATAAAGAAATACTAAATAAAGTTGTTAGTAATTATTCTACTCCAGTATATTATTATGAACTTGATACAGAAGATATATCTGGTATAAGTCTTACCCCAACAACTCATATCATTAAAAATGGTGTCAATGTTGAAACTATTGAGGGTAAAACCGAATATAACGAACTAAGTAAAATACTTGATAAAAACAATATTGAATAAGGAGTGATAATATGGCATTAATAAAATGTCCTGAATGTAAAAAAGAAATAAGCGATAAGGCTACTCAATGTATTCATTGTGGTTGTCCTATTGAAAATAAAGTTAAATATTATTGTGAAGAATGTGGAACTGAAATTTTAGAAACTGATAAAGTATGTCCTAATTGTGGCGTTGATTTAAAAATGAATATTGAAGATTTAGATATTAACAATTTAAGTGGCAGTGAGAAAAATATTAGATTTTTATTAAAATTAGCAAAGTTTTTTAAATATGGTACATTTGCTATTGCTGGTCTTATATTATTAATTGGTTTTATGGCAACTGGTGGCACTGGTGAGGGTGAAATGCTAGGTATATGTTTTATATTTAGTGTTTGCTTAGTAATAGTAGCAATTTTAAGCACACCATTTTTAGAATGGAAAGCGTATGTATTAAAAAACTTATACGAAATAAACATAAATGAAAGGAATAAATAGTTTATACGGCTTTAATTATAGCAAATAAAGTTTTAAAAATTAATTTTAATATTGGTGGTGGAACAGAATACAAAGCAGTGTGTTCTGACAATGATTCTATATTTGTGAAATTATACGGAAATTCAAGAAAAACTTATGTAGTTCAAGAAACGCATTCGCATAATTCTTATTTTGCTGATACACTTTGTAGTATGGCAATTAAAATAGCATATTATTATGATAAAAACGCAAATGTAAGTTGTAATGATAAAGATATACATTCTTCTTATGATAGAAAAGAAGATATAAATATTGTAATAGATAGTTATAAGAAAGATAATTATAAATGTTTTATCTATGGTAATGATTTAGAAGAACATAAAAATATTATAGTTGGTTCTTGGTGTGGATATAGATATGATGACACAAATCTTAAATACACTTTCAATAATAATGGAACTATTGAAATGACTACTTTAGGAACTAATTATAATGGGTATTATGGTGTTGAAAATAATAATATATCTTATGGGGTATTTTTAACAAGTAATAATTATGATATAATACTTCAAGAAAATTATTTCTATTATGACGAAAATACGGACACAATAAATTTAACTAACAAAATGATAGATGACAAATATAATATTTTTAATCGTTGTAATTAAGTATATAGGCTCAATACTTATATACTTTTTCTTTTGGCTAAATCTAATTACGGGCAAACTTGCTCTTTTAGAATATGAATACCTTTTTTTACTCAACCTGACCCCCTATACCTAATAAAACTTATTTTAAAGGTTATTCCTGTTCGTTTTTATCTTTTACGATGAATTACACTAACTTTATATAAATGTGTCTAAAAACGGGCTAAAAATGGCAAATAAAGGTATATTGTAAGAACATTTGTTCTATATAATTTTATTGTCTTAACTATCTATATGTTATATATGTATTATTGATAACAATTTATAGTTTTGCTTTCTCATTTCTACTATTAAATAAGGAGATGATGAAAGTATGAATAATACAACATACTATAATTTAAAAGATATTAGTATCTTAATTAAAACACCTATACCATATTTAAGAAAAATGATAAAAGAACATAAACTAATAGCAAGTTTTATTGGTAGACAATATGTCGTTAGTGATAATGATTTAAAAATATATATTAATAATTGTAAAGGTGCTAAAAATGAAAAATAATAAAGTTAGTATTGATTTAGATTTAGAAGATTTATTTGGATTAAAAGAAAACACCAATACACTTGAATATGATTTGAATTTCATTATTGATAATGGTATAGATAAATATTTAGAAAAACAACAAGAAGAAAAAACAAAAGATAAAGAATTTATGGAATTATTTAAAAGGAATTATAACAATATAGTTAAGTTTATAGAAATGGACGGACGTATTGCCGTTAATTGTTATACGTGCATTAAAGGTATGGATTTATCAAAAAAATATGGTAAACCTAAAAAATAATATTTTTTCTTTTTTATCATACCTTTAATTAGGTGGTTAAATGCAACTAATAATAAATTGTCCTACTGATGAAAAAGGAATAAAAGAGTTTAACACGGCTTTTGCCCAAGTACAAAAGGAATTAGTTTTATATAGTATAAGAAAATTAAATCTTGATATTCAATCAAAAGAAAAAATATTAAATCATTTAGTAATTGAGTTAAAAAAGCAAGTAGACAAAAAAGAGAGATTAAAGGAATTATAAATATTCTTTTAATCTCTCATATTTTTTTCGGCTTATGTGGGTGTTTCCAAGTTCCCAACGTCTAACTGATGTATCACTAACACCTAATAAGTCGGCGAATGCTTGTCTTGATACTTTAAGTTTTTTTCTTGCTTTTAAAATCTTATCACATGGATTGTCTAACAAGAATGATATGTATTCATCATTTATATTAAGTTTATCTTCAATATTCAACTCTTTAATGATACCTTTTATAAGTTCAACGTTAACAAGTTTAATATCTTTATTTTCTAAATGATTTAAGGTACTACGATGAAAGTTTAATTTTGTTCCTAAATCGGTTTGCTTAATATCATCAATAGAACGATAATATTTGATTTGTTCCCCCAACGTACTTTGCGACGTGATATTCTTAACTTGTCTACAAGTATGGGTTGTTAATGTAAAAGAAAGTTCACAAAACGTACTAATTTTTGAAAATAGGTCATTTATTGCAACATATAGTTCTTTTAGGTGATAGTCGCATTCTCTGCACACTTAGCAGCATAAGTAGTAAGCTTTACTTTCTTTTCAACAGAATAAGTATCTATTCCCTTAATTAAACCAACTGTACCTATCCCAATCAAATCATCAACATCATTACCACTTGTTTCAAACTTTTTAACAATATGCGCTACCAATCTCAAATTATGAAGAATTAATTGATTCCTAGCCTCACTATCCCCTTCTTTCATCTTCTTAATATATTTCTCTTCTTCCTCTTTAGATAATGGATCAGGAAATACTTCATTAGAATAAGAACCCATAAAAAAAGTATGACTAATAATCAAATGAAACAAACTTAAAAACATCAACACACCTCTATTAATTTATACAACAAAAATACTTACTTTAGAACTAACCTAAAATATTTTGTCAAAAAATAGGAATAATTTTTTTAAGATAACCATAGCACTTTCAATAACATACCCAATAATTTAAAATACTTATCAATATTTTTCTAATTCTTTAGAGATTTTTCTAAAAATTTTTACCTTAAAATAATCATGATTAATAAATTGCTTTTTGTAGAAAAAAATGATAAAATCTACTTAATAATTAGGAGTGATTAAATGAACAAAAAAATTTTATTATTAGCGATTTTATTTTTTATTCCAATTTGGAAAACTAATGCACAAACGCTTGAGTTATCTGATATTAATATAAAATTAGATTTAGATGATGATTTTATTACTTTTACTAGAAATAATTTATCAGATAACCCCAATTTAAGTAAATTTCAATTAACAGAACAAAGTATAAAATCTAAATTTATTGATAATGATATTTATGTTGATGCAATTTTAAATAATAAATTAGAATTTATCCTACAAGTAACAGAAGCAGATTTAGAAAATATAAATAATCTTTCCTATTGCAATAAAAATGAGTTAAAAGAAATTTTAAATGATTATAAAGATGTTACTACAATTAAATCAGCTTCAATTTATGAAAATAAATATAAATTTATTTCTACTAATCAGTTTAGTAATAATTATCATGTACTTTCTTATTATACCATTGTTAATGGCAATAGTTATAAGTTTTGGATTCAATCACGTGAAGAAATCTCACAAGATGAAAAGAAATATCTTAGTAATGCTATTAACTCGGTAATTTTTACAGAAAATGAAGAGAAAAAAAATTGTTTATTAGAAACCAATAGTAATATAAATAAATATCTTTTTAGCTGTATCAAAGGTGCCATAATAGGTATAGTTTCATATATGATGATAATATTTTTGAAAAAAATAAAAAAGCTACATTAATATATAATACTTACTTTGGTTCTATAATAAATAGTGTTGGTGAGTAAAATCACTTACACTATTTTTATTAAAATAAAAGTGAGTCATACCA
>CAKPHZ010000014.1 GCA_934162265.1 uncultured Bacilli bacterium
TCTGGTATGACTCACTTTTATTTTAATAAAAATAGTGTAAGTGATTTTACTCACCAACACTATTTATTATAGAACCAGAAAAAGCACTTTCTTGAACTGCTTTTTCATTATAAAAAATTCCTTTACTAAAAAGTACAATTATAGTATAATTAGTAGCGTGAAGGTGGGATTTTTATGAAGGTTATTTTTATTAAAGATTTAAAAAAACAAGGAAAAGTAAATGAAATTAAAGAAGTCAGTGATGGCTACGCAACAAACTATTTAATTAAAAATGGTTATGCCGTAAAATATACAAAAACAAGTTCTGATATCTTAAATAAAGATTTAAAGAAAAAAGAACAAGAAGAAAAAGAAAATATTAAAAAAGCCGAAGAAATGAAAAAGAAATTAGAAGCACTATCTATTTCCTTTAAAGTTTCTTCTAACAAAGGAAAAGTCTTTGGAAGTATTAGTAGTAAACAAATAGGAGAAGAACTAAATAAAAAAGGAATAAAAATTGATAAAAAACAAATTTCTGCCCAAAATTTAAATACACTAGGAGTACATGAAGTAGAAATCAATTTACATAAAAAAGTAATTGCTAAATTACGAGTACAATTAATAGAGAAGTAGGTGATAATACATGGGACCAAATGGATTACCCAATAATATTGAAGCTGAAAAGGCATTAATAGGTTCTGCTTTTTGGTCCTATAATGCTCTACAAAAGGTTTGTGAAGAAATAAATGAAGAAGCATTTTATTTAGATAGTAATAGTAGAATATTTTCAGTAATAAAATATTTATATCAAAATAAAAAACCAGTAGATGCCCCAACAGTAACAGCAGAAATTATCAACCGTGGTTGGCTAGTTCAAATTGGAGGCGTAGAATACTTAAATAGCGTTATCGAAAGTGTAGCAACTGGCGCCAATGTAGAGTATTATATTGATACAGTAGCAGAAAAGTTTACACTTCGTCGAATGATAGAAGCAGCAACAGCAATTATTACAAATGCCAACAAAACAGATATTAATTTAAGTGAAGTTGTAGAAGATGCCGAAAAAAGTATTTTAAATATATCCAAACTAAGAAAGACAAGTGAATTTAGAAACATTAAAGAGGTTCTAGAAAAAGCCCAAAACGACTTAGAAACATTAGCTAAAAATAAAGGAAGAGTTACAGGACTAACAACAGGATTAGTAGATTTAGATAATTTAACAAACGGATTTAGTCCAACACAATTAATTATCGTAGCTGCAAGACCTGCCGTAGGTAAAACTGCTTTTGCCTTAAATATAGCTTGTGCAGCCGCAAAAAGTACAAAGAAAAATATTGCTGTGTTCTCTCTAGAAATGCCAGCAGAACAATTAATTATGAGAATGATTAGTTCCCTTGGACAAGTAGATAATAAAAAATTACAAACAGGACGTTTAGAAAACGAAGATTGGCGTCGGATTAACGAAGCAATTAGCCAACTTGCAGATACCAATATTTATTTTCATGATGCAGGTGGTGTAACAGCAAGTGAAATAAAAGCAAAGTGTAGAAGATTATCAACTCAAGGAGAAGGACTAGGCTTAGTAATTATCGATTATCTACAATTAATTGACTCCTCAGCAAAATATTCAGGAAGTAGACAACAAGAAGTATCAGAAATTTCAAGAAGTTTAAAGACTATGGCTTTAGAACTAGAAGTTCCAGTCATTGCCTTATCTCAATTGTCGAGAAGTGTAGAAAAAAGAGAAGACAAAAAACCAGTTTTATCCGATTTAAGAGAATCAGGATCAATCGAACAGGATGCAGATATCGTAGCAGCACTCCATGCCCCAGATGTAGAAGCACCACCAGATGATAATCTACCAGTTCCTATCCAACTAATTATTCTAAAACACAGAAATGGACCAATAGCAACAATTGATATGCTATTTAAGAAAAAAACTTCAACCTTTCTGTCGATAAAGAAAGAAGGCGATAGAAATGCCGGATAGTCATTTTAGAGCATCATACGTATTAGTAATAATATTATTAGGAATATTAGTATTTGCTCTAGGATTTACTCATTATAGTACTAAAAATCCACAAAATGTATACCAAATATATATTGATGGAGAAATCATTGGTACAGTAGAAAGTAAGACAGGTTTTGAAGAATTTATCAATAAAAAAGAAGAATTCATCAAGAAAAAGTATGGTGTAAAAAAAGTAGAAGTACCAAACGGGGTAATGATTAAAGAAGTGACAACTTATAATAAAAATATTGATAGCAATGAAGAAGTATACAAAAGAATAGTCAAGAAAAAACAATTTACCATTAAAGGGGTAGCCATTACAATAAAAAATAAAAAAGAAAAAAATTATAAAACAAAATATATTTATGTTTTAAATAAAAAAATATTTGATGATGCAATTACTCAATTAATAAAATCTTTTGTAAATGAAGATGATTATAAAAGTTATATGGAAAGTACACAAAAAGAAATTGTAGATACAGGAAAAGTAATTAAAGATATCTCTATTGCAGAAGATATTACATATAAATCATCTTATATTTCTATCGATAAAGAAATCTTTACTGATTCTAGTACACTAGCAAAATATTTATTATACGGAACAACAAAAAAACAATCTACTTATCAAGTACAAGAAGGAGATACTATTGAAACTGTTGCTAACGCTAATAAACTAAATGTCCAAGAATTCTTAATAGCAAATTCTAACTTCAAAAGTGAAAATGCACTACTTTATACAGGACAAGAAGTAAATGTAGGATTAATTAATCCATTAATTAGCGTAGTAGTAGAAATCAATGGCGTAAGTGATGAAGAAAAAAACTATATAGTTAATGTTCAATATGACACTAACCAAGTACAAGGTGTAGAATACGTAAAACAAGAAGGAGAAAATGGATTATATCGAGTTAGTAGAGAATATGAGTATATCAATGGACAATTATCAGATACCATTAACTTAAATACAATAGAATTAAAACCAAGTGTAGATAAAATTATTGTGAAAGGTTCTAAAGAAATTCCTCATGTTGCTGATCTTTCTCACTGGGCATGGCCGACAGATACACCATACACAATTACCACATATTTTGGTTATCGTTGGGGAAGTATGCATGCAGCTCTAGATATTTATGGACCAGGATATGGCTCTAATATTTATGCAGCAAACAATGGAACAGTTGTAGAAACAAAAGGTGGTTGTATCCCAGGAAATATTTCATGTAATGGAAGACAAGGAAACTATATTTTAATTAACCATAATGCAGGAAATTATTATACTCAATATATGCATTTATCCACAATATTAGTAAAAGCCGGTCAAGTCGTAAGCAGAGGACAAAAAATAGCAACCATGGGAAATACTGGAGAAGTATATCCAACACCAAATTCATCTAGTCCTTACAGTGGAACTCATTTACACTTTGCGACATGGAGAGGATATCCACACCGCGGTGGAACTCCATTCGATCCATTTACACTATATCGATGAAAGCAATCGTATTATCATCAGGTAGTAAAGGAAACACTACCTATATAGAGTGTAATGGAACAAAAATATTAATTGATCTAGGAAATACTTGTAAATATGTTAAAGAAAAATTAAGTACTTTACAAATAAACGCGGAAGACCTAGACGCCATTTTAATCACTCATACTCATGTAGATCATGTCAAAGGCCTAAAAGTATTCCAAAAAAAATATCATACAAAAGTCTATTTAACAGAAAAAATGCATGAAGAAATAGATTACATTGACAATTACCAAATTATTGACAACCACGGAGACTTTCAAATGAATAACTTAACTATTCATGTATTAAAAACAAGTCACGATACCACTGATTCCGTAGGCTATGTTATAGAAGGAGAGCAAAAAAGTGTTGTATATATAACAGATACAGGCTATATCAATCAAAAATATTTTCCTCTCCTTACCAACAAAGAAATTTATATCATGGAAAGTAATCACGATATCGAAATGCTGAATCATAGCTCATATCCCTTTAAAGTAAGACAAAGAATATTAGGAGATAAAGGCCATTTATCAAATTATGACTCAGCAAGGTATCTTTCTACATTTATAGGAGAAAATACCAAATATATCTTACTTGCTCACTTATCCCATGAAAATAACACAGAATCCTTAGCCTATGAAACATTAAACAATAGATTAAAAGAAAATCATCAAAAGGTAGAAAAAATTATCATCACCAAACAAGATGAAGAATCAGAGGAGGTCTTTGTATGATAAAAATATTATGTATAGGAAAAATTAAAGAACCCTTTTATCAAGACGCTATTAACGAATATCAAAAAAGATTAAAAAAATATCATAAAGTTATCATCGAAGAATTACCAGACTCAAATAAACAAAAAGAAGAAGAACTTTTATTAAAAAAAATCAACACAAAAGATTACAATATTGTTTTAGATATTGAAGGAAAAATGCTAAATTCTATCGAACTTTCTAGTCATATTGATAAAACATTTCAAATAAACTCCAATATTACTTTTATCATAGGAGGTAGTGATGGACTAACAGAGAAAGTAAAAGAGATAGCAGACTTTAAATTATCTTTTTCAAAACTAACTTTTCCTCATCAATTATTTAGAGTAATTCTTCTAGAACAAATTTATAGAAGTTTTAAAATACTGAATCATGAAACTTACCACAAATAAAAATTTTTCTAAAGAAAGGAGTTTATATGTTTATTAATTTAATATTATTAATTATAGGATTTATCATTTTAATTAAAGGAGCAGACATTTTTGTAGATGGTGCATCCGCTGTAGCAGGAAACTTTAAAATATCAAAAATGCTAATAGGATTAACTATCGTAGCTTTTGGAACAAGTGCTCCAGAACTTGCCGTTAGCATAAAGTCCCTTCTATCAGGAAGTGGAGATATCGTATTAGGAAATGTTATAGGAAGTAATATCTTAAATATTCTTCTTATCTTAGGAGTAAGTGCAATGTTCCATTCTCTTAGTGTAAAAAATAATACCGTAAAAAAAGAATTACCAATTACTATCTTAATTACAACTCTCTTTGCTGTATTATTATCAGATAATCTCATTAATCATACAAAAGATAATTTTACTAGAGGAGATGGAATAACTTTAATTTTATTCTTCTTTGTCTTTATCTATTATCTAATTAGTATGGCAAGAAAAAAGATAGACATTGATGATAAAACAGAATATATGCCTCTATCTAAAGCCTTTATTTTTACTGCTATTGGATTAATTTCAATCATTTTAGGAAGCAATCTTGTAGTAGATCATGCCTCTAACTTAGCAAAATTATTAGGAATTAGTGAAAAATTAATTGCCCTAACTATAATAGCCCTAGGAACATCTCTTCCTGAATTAGTAACATCAGTTATGGCAACAAGAAAAGGAGAGTATGACATTGCTATTGGAAATGTTGTAGGAAGTAATATCTTTAATATCGGTATAGTAACAGGAATTCCAGTTGCCATCTTAGGAGGAATATCCAAAGTTTCCTTTAATCAAATCGATTTATTCATCATGTTACTTTCTGTTATTCTATTATTTGTCTTCTCTTATAAAAATCAAAAAATTACCAAAAAAGAGGGAATTATCTTCTTAATTTTATTTGTTATCTATTATAGTTATGTAATATATATAGGTTAAATCTAAAGAAGTATTGTTCTTCTTTTTTCTTTTTC
Organism: uncultured Bacilli bacterium; assembly: GCA_934162265.1. Classification (GTDB taxonomy): domain Bacteria; phylum Bacillota_I; class Bacilli_A; order RF39; family UBA660; genus RUG11198. The sequence continues at coordinate 5,681 of CAKPHZ010000014.1, forward strand.
TTAAAATACTGAATGAGAATAAGACAACAAGATAAAGATTTTACCAGAAATTAGCACGAACAAATGTACGGTAAAATGTTGACAAAGTAATATTAGTAGTTTATAATAAACACGTACAGTGAGTAAAGGAGATAAACATGAGTAAAATATTAGAAAAAGACAAAGCTTTAGCCCAAGTAATGGCCGATATTGAAAAACAATTTGGTAAAGGATCAATTATGAAATTAGGAGAACAGGAAAATGCTGAAGTAGAAGTAAGTAAAAGTGGATCTTTAGCACTAGATATTGCTTTAGGAGTAGGAGGATATCCTAAAGGAAGAATTGTTGAAATTTATGGTCCAGAATCTTCAGGAAAAACCACTTTTGCCCTTCACGCAATTGCTGAAGTTCAAAAAGAAGGAGGTAGAGCAGCCTTTATTGACGCAGAACACTCTGTTGATCCTGTCTATGCTGAGGCACTAGGAGTAGATATAGATGAATTATTATTGTCACAGCCAGATACAGGAGAACAAGCATTAGAAATTTGTGATGCTCTAGTAAAAAGTGAAGCAATAAATATTATTGTCATTGACTCTGTAGCAGCTTTAGTTCCCCAAGCAGAAATTGATGGAGAAATGGGAGATTCTCATGTTGGCTTACAAGCAAGATTAATGAGCCAAGCCCTAAGAAAATTATCCGGTTCAATTAGTAAAACTAACACGATTGTTATATTTATTAATCAATTAAGAGAAAAAGTAGGTGTCATGTTCGGAAATCCAGAAACAACACCAGGAGGAAAAGCCTTGAAGTATTATTCTTCTGTACGTCTAGACATTAGAAGAGGAGAACAATTAAAACAAGGAACAGATATCGTAGGTAATTCTACCAAAATAAAAGTCGTAAAAAACAAAGTAGCGCCACCTTTCAAAACAGCTGTTGTAGATATTATGTATGGAACAGGAATATCTCATGAAGGAGAAGTATTAGATTTAGCAACAGAAGCAGGAATCGTCGAAAAAAGTGGAGCTTGGTATGCTTATAAAGAGAATAAAATAGGTCAAGGAAAAGAAAACGCTAAAGTATATCTAACCAAAAATCCAGAAATATTAAAGGAAATAGAAGACCAAGTAAGAGAATGCTATGGAATAGATAAAAAAGAAAAAGGAAAAAAAGAAAAAAAGGAAAAAGTTACCAAAAAAGAAGAAAAGAAAGAAGAAAAATAAAACTGATGGAAAAAATCAGTTCTTTTCTTTAATAAAGACTAAAACAAAAGCAAAAGAAAATATAAGTATTATAATCATATAACTTATGTTATAATAAACATATAGAAATGAGGAAATAAAATGGGACTATTTGACAAAATAAAAAAAGCATTTACCACAAATAAAACAGAAGCAGTAGAAAAATACGACAAAGGACTAGAAAAAACGAGAAAAGAATTTGTCTCTCAATTATCTAACTTAAGTAAAAAATATAAAAATATTGATGAAAATTATTTCGAAGAATTAGAAGATATCTTAATTATGGCAGATATTGGTGTAGATACTGTAATGAAATTTGTAGAACTATTAAGAAAAAGAGTAAAGACAGAAAAAATAGAAGATGCCAGTAAGTTAAAAGATATCATCATTGATGAATTATTTATTATGTATGTAGGCAATGATATATTAGACAGTAAAATTCATTATGCAGAAGAAGGCCCAACAGTAATATTGTTTGTCGGAGTAAACGGAGTAGGAAAAACAACAACCATAGGAAAATTTGCTCATCAATTAAAAGAACAAGGAAAGAAAGTAATGTTAGTAGCAGGAGATACATTTAGAGCAGGAGCTATTGAACAATTAGAAGAATGGGGAGAAAGGGTTGGCACAACAGTAATATCTTCAACCTCAAAAGATCCTTCTAGCGTCATGTATGATGGACTAGAAAAAGCCGTAAAAGAAGATTATGATGTTGTTTTAATAGATACAGCAGGAAGACTTCAAAATAAAGAAAATCTAATGAGAGAACTAGAAAAAGTCAATCGTGTAATTCAAAAAATTATACCAACCGCTCCTCATGAAACACTTTTAGTTATTGACGCAACAACAGGACAAAATGGAATTAGCCAAGCTAAAAGTTTTAAAGAAATCACAAATATTACAGGTATTGTCTTAACCAAATTAGATGGAACAGCCAAAGGAGGCATTGTTTTAGCAATTAAAGAATCTGTAGCTCTTCCAGTTAAATATGTAGGATTAGGAGAAGGAATGGATGATTTAGAAAAATTTGATATTGAAAAATATATTTATGGATTATTTAAAGATTTGTAGGTGATATTTTTGGAAAAAAGAGATTACTTAATTATCCTATATGATTTATATGGAGAACTTTTAAATGATAAGCAACAACAATATTTTGAAGAATATTATTTTAATAATCTTTCTTTAGGAGAAATCAGTGAAAACTTAAATATCAGTAGAAATGCTGTTCATAAAAGTTTACAAAGTATAGAAGAAAAATTACAATTTTATGAAGAAAAATTAAAACTATACAAAAAAAGCAAAATAATTTATGATATAATAGAGAAAGAAAGTAGCCAAGAGATAAAGAAAATCTTAAAGGAGATGATCTTAGAAGATGAAATACATAGATGAAAAAGATTTACCAGTAGAAATTAAAAATAATGAATTACCAAAAGATACAGATAAACATTATCAAATGTTTTATGATGAAAAAGTAAGAACAAGTGGTGGTTTTGTAGATGCCATCTTTTTAGGAGCAATTATTCTCGTTTCTTTTATGTGGGGAATGCTTGCTGTAATTTTAAGATAGGAGGATAGAAATGCCTGAGAACACAGAAAGTATTATTAGTCGATATGCTGATGAAATGACTTCAGCTACCTATATAACGGATCCTGCAATTGCTCGTGATGAAGAAATTAAGAATTTAATTTTAGTTTTATTAACGCCAGAAAAATCAGCCATTTTAGTAGGTAAACCAGGTATTGGTAAAACAGCTATCGTAGAAGGTCTTGCCTATCGTATACAAAAAAGATTAGTACCAAATGTCTTACTAGGTTTTAGAATTTTTAGAGTAAATACAACAGCATTATTAGGACAAGATGGAGATGAAAATAGAGTATTAAAACTTGTTCAAGAATTAAAAAATATGGATAAGGTAATCTTATTTATCGATGAAATTCATACTCTAATCGGTGATGGAAGACTAGATTTAGCCAATATGTTCAAAGAAGGATTAAGTAGAGGAACAATTAAAATTATTGGAGCAACAACAACTTACGAATATGAACACTTTATCCTAAGAGATAAAGCCTTTATGAGAAGATTTGATAAAGTAGATGTAAGTGAACCAACAGGAGAACAATGCGTTCAAATCTTAATGAGAACCTTACCGAAAATTGAATATCAAACTCATGTGAAATTAGCCTATACAGAATTCCAAAAAGAAAATATCATGAAATTTATTGTAGATATGACTAGCGAATATAAAAGAGTATACGAAATCTCATCAAGATATCCAGATATTGCTCTAGTCTTATTAAGACAAGCTTTTTCTAATGCTGTTTATGAAAATAGACAAACGGTAGGATTTAAAAACATTTATGATGCTATAAGATTTACCAAAGCAGTATATCCTGATGTAATCAAAAAAGAATTAGTCAAATTTAAAGAAATATTTAAAGAAGAATTAGCCTTAGAAGGAGTAAAAGTCAATCCTGAAAATTATCTTGCTAATTAGTTAACTTTATTGCAAAGTAAATAGATATTTAGTATTCTTAAATTGACAGTAAAGGAGTGGTATGATGCAAGAGTCAACAATAACGAAAGAAAAGTATAAATTAAAAAAAGATATTATTAAAATTGCTTTGGGAGCAGGAATAGTATCAACATTAACATCAGCAGGAATTAAAGGAATAAATAATTTTTATATCCACAGATTAGGGGCTAAACAAGCTTATAATAAAATGGTAGAGGAAGGAAACATTCCTAAAAAATTAGATATAATTTTTATTGATGAAGCAAATTCTTGGACAGTTATTTATCAAGATGAAGAAGGAAAAAGAGTAGAAAGAAGTGATGTGGATATTCATGACTTTTTACATGATATATACATATCTTCTCTAGATAATGGAGCAGATACTAAAGAACTTGCTACTAGTTTATCTTATGCCGGAGTAATGGATTCCCTTCTTGAAAAAATGATGAACATCACTTCTGAAGAAATAGAAGAATGCGAACTAGAAAATTATTTTGCTAAAGTAAATAAAGAAAAAGAAGGAAGGCAAAAATAGTCATGAAAACAGAGCTAAATATAATGGAGTATAATCGAAAAAAATATTTTTTAGTAGATACGATAAAAAATACGGATAAGGAATACTATTATTTTTCTAATCTTGTAGATAATAAAGATATTATAATTATGTCATTAGAAGAAAATGACTTATTAAAATCTATCGAAGATAAAGAAGAATTAACCAATGTTCTTGCCTTATTCTATGATAAATATAGAGATATTCAGAATCAGGAACAAGCCTATTAAGGCTCATTCCTGAGTATATTTCTAAAAAAAAGGAAAAAATAAAAAAAATTAGACAAATCACTTGACAAAGTATAGGTTGAAATGGTATATTATTAACTGTCAATTGGTTACGGGTGACGGGCGATTAGCTCAGTTGGTTAGAGCACCTGCCTTACAAGCAGGGGGTCATAGGTTCGAGTCCTATATCGCCCACCATTTATTTTTTGCCGAAATAGCTCAATTGGTAGAGCAACTGACTTGTAATCAGTAGGTTACGGGTTCAATTCCTGTTTTCGGCACCACTCATTTGGAAGGGTAGCGAAGTGGCTAAACGCGGCAGACTGTAAATCTGTTCCTTCGGGTTCGATGGTTCGAATCCATCCCCTTCCACCACTCTTTAGATTTTTGTCTATTGCCCCGTAGCCAAGCGGTAAGGCACCACACTTTGACTGTGGCATTCGTTAGTTCGAATCTAGCCGGGGCAACCAATTAAGTTCCGTTAGCTCAGCCGGTAGAGCATTTGACTTTTAATCAAAGGGTCTGGAGTTCAAATCTCCAACGGGACACCATTTAGAAATTTAACTCTTGTAGAAATACAAGAGTTTTTCTTTACCATAAACGAAGACATATACGAAATATCATGAAGAAACTATAATATAATGAAAGGAGAGAAAATGAAAGGAATTGATATTAGTTCTTATCAAGGCACCATTAACTTCCAAAAAATCAAAGAATCAGAGTACCAATTTGTCATAATACGACTAGGCTTTGGAGATAATATTCTTAGTCAAGACGACAAAAAATTACAGTATAATTTAGCAAAATGTATAGAGTATGGTATTCCATATGCATTCTATTTTGTAACATACGCTAAAAATCTTAATGGACAAGAATCAGTAGATAGCGAAGTAGAACATACAAAAAGATTAATCGCTAACACAAATCCATTTTGTATTTTCTATGATATGGAAGTTGATTCTATCAAATATTTAGGAAAAACTACTTTAACTAACCAAGCAATAAAATATTGTGATTACTTTAAAAATAAAGGTTATCAAGTAGGAATTTATGCAAACAAAGATTGGTATACCAATTATTTAGATTATGATAAATTAAAAAAACAAAATTATAAAATATGGCTAGCTCACTATGGAGTAGAAAAACCAAGTTTAGAATGTGATTTATGGCAATATACAGATAAAGGAAAAGTAGAAGGAATTGATGCAAATACAGTAGATTTAAACATCATGTACAAAAATCTTCTATTAGCCGCTTCAAATCCATCCCTCAATAAACAAATAGAAGAATTAGTAGAAGAAGTAATAGAAGGAAAATGGGGAAATGGAGAAGAAAGAAAAAATAAATTAACTAAATCTGGCTATCTATATGAAGAAATACAAAAAAAGGTAAATGAAAAATTAAACTCTAATCTTAGAAAAGAAATAGAATACAAGGTCAAAAAAGGAGATACTCTATCAAAAATTGCCTTATTATATCACATCCCTTTAGGAGACTTAGCAAACTATAATCACATAACAAATCCTAATAAAATTTATATCAATCAAATCATAAAGATTCCTCAGACAAAAAATAATTCCAATCCATCAAACTACTATATAATAAAAAAAGGCGATACATTATCAAAAATCGCCAAAGAAAATAATACAACAGTAGAAAATTTAGTAAAAATAAATCAAATTCAAAATCCAAATTTAATTTATGCTGGCCAATCATTAAAAATATCTTAGTAAACAAAGAAGAAATTTGTACTTGACTTATCTGTTACTTTGGAGTAAAATATAAACCCAATCAGGGGGGATTATCATGGATAAAGAATTAAAAGGAATAGTAGGAGAAATCGTTATATTAATTACTTTAATGATAATAGCAATTCCTATTTGCGTAAAAGCAAGTAGTGATTATCAAGCAAAAAAAGATAAAATGATTATTGGCAATCATGCTAGTGTTGATATTTCAAATCGAGGAGAAATCAAAAAAGTTACAGTAAATAGTGAAAATAATAAAGATATTTCAGTTTACTTAATTTTAAAAATTAGCAAGTTTGATGATGAATATATTGTATATTTAGATGATCAAATCTTTGATTTAAAAAATTTAGAATATACAGAAGATAATGATAATCGCTATTACAATTTAGGATTATATTCAATTAAAGGAAAAAGAACATTTGATTTTAGAATTACAGTAAAAGATAAAAGTTATTATAATGAAACAATTAGTTATAGTTTTTATACGAAAGGATTATTTTAGTGAAAGAAGATTATACCAAATATTTATCTTACGATAATGGGAAAGGAATATTAATTAGTCCTTACGGCAAAGTAATACTTGATCGTTACCAAATTTCTTACCAAAATTTAAACTCATTAGCAGATTTAATATTAAGAGTAGAAAAATACTTAGAAGAATATGAAGATGAAGAACTAGAAAATGTATTAGAACATTTAAGTGAAGTACATTATTATCAAGAAACCAATAAATAAAGAAGAAACTATTTTAATTTTTAGTTTCTTCTTTTTCATTAATATTCATAATAATAGGTAAAATAATAGGAACTCTACCCGTTTTATCAGCAAGGAAAGGCATAAGGCCATTAATAAGTTCAGATTTAATATCTGCATAATTCACATTTTTAGCTTTTAATTTCTTCTCTATAATTATACCTGCATTTTTTTCAATCTGCTTAATCAACATTTCATTTTCATTAACAAGAATATATCCTCTAGTAGTAATCATAGGTTTAGCTAATAATTTTTTATTTGCCAAATCAATATTAGCAATAATGACAAGAATTCCATTAGAAGACATTAATTTACGATCCTTAATGACCATATTGCCAACATCTCCAATTCTAGAACCGTCAACATAAATATCATCTGCAGGAACATGTCCCTCTTTATAAACTTTATCTTTAGTAAGATTAATAACATCTCCATTTTCTAAAATAAAAGTATTTTCTTTAGGGATATCACAAGTAGTAGCTAAATCACAATGAGTCTTTAACATACGATATTCTCCATGATAAGGAGCAAAATATTCTGGTTTAAACAAACGAATCATTAATTTTAATTCATTTTGACAACCGTGTCCAGAGGAATGAATTTCTGTCGTTCCATTTGTATAAACTTTAACACCCTTTAAATAAAGCTTATTAATTGTTTTGGCAACACTAGCTGCATTTCCAGGAATAGGAGAGGAAGAGAAAATAACAATATCATTAGGTGTTAATTTAATTTGTTTATGACTTCCATTAGCAATTCTAGATAAAGCCGCTAAAGGTTCTCCTTGACTTCCTGTACAAAGTAAACATACTTGAGAAGGTTTTAAACGGTTAGCTTCTTCTGGTGTAATAATAATCTTCCTATCTTTGATATAGCCACATTTTATGGCAATATCAATAGAAGTATCCATACTTCTTCCAAATAAAGCAACCTTTCTTTTATTCTGACGACAAATCTCAATAATATGTTTAAGACGATAAATATTAGAAGCAAAAGTTGCTAAAATAATTCTATTCTCTTTTTCATTAGAAAAAATTTCTCTTAAGTTCTCATCAACAACGGATTCGCTTAATGATGTCCCAGGAATTGTAGCGTTTGTAGAGTCACTCATTAATAATCGAACTCCAGATGCACCAATTCTAGCCATCTTATGAATATTAGACATAGGACCAATAGGGGTCAAGTCTATTTTAAAATCTCCGGTCATTACAATTGTACCATTTGGGGTATGAAGAGCAATTCCGTGAGAATCTGGTATTGAGTGAGTAGTTCTAAAAAATTCTATATTAAAGTATTTTGTTTTAATTTTAGTATTTTCATTATAAACAATTAAGTTTTTATATTTAATATTTTTTTCTTCTAATTTTTTATCAATTAAAGCCTTAGCTTGAGCAGGAGCATAAATCTTTGGAATATTAACACTTTGTAATAAAAAAGGAATACTTCCAATATGATCCTCATGACCATGGGTAATAAGTAAAGCTTTAATTTTGCTTTCGTTTAATTTTAAATAAGTATAATCTGGAATAACATAATCAATTCCAAGCAAATCATCTTCTGGAAACATAACACCAGAATCAACAATTATAATTTCATCTTTATTTTGTACACAGTACATATTTTTTCCAACTTCGCCTAGTCCACCTAGAGCAAAAACTTTGGTAATATTTTCTTCTTTCATTTTACTTCCTTTCTTTATATTTTAAAACCGTTCACAAAATAAAATAATATAAAATTTAATATAAGTCTTCTCACCAATATTTAGAATTATACTATAATTTATATTTTTTTTCAAGTAGCTACTTGAAATTTATATTCTTCTATATTATAATTGGGATATAGTAGAAAGAGGTGTTTAATATGAAACTAGAAGGAGCAAACGCTTTTAGCGAAAACAATTTATTTACCATTTATACCGTAAATAGTATGACTAGTGGGGAATATGCTGTTGTAATGCCTAAAGAGGTAATGGGGACAGTAAATATGTTAATTGATTTCCATCAAAAAAGTTTTTTTGATAACTTAATATCAGGAAGTAAAACTAAAGATGATTTAATGAAAGTATTAGAAGGAGAATATAATTTTATTAAAAATACTTATGCAAACTTTATGCTAGTGTTACCTATGTTTGATGAGAATAGCTATATTAGTATTGTTAATTCTAAAGATAAACAAAAGATGTTTGATGAAGTAAAAAAAATAGGGGCAATTACTAGTGAAGTATATAAAAAAGTAACAGAAAGTGGATTTAATGCTCAAAACATTGATCAAAAGATAATTGTTTTAGAAAAAACAAATGAAGACACTTCTTTTGTAGAATGGTTAAAAGAACAAATGCCTAACTTTGTAGAAGGATTAAAGTATCAAGAAGAAAAGAAGGAAGAAATAAATCCATTTATGGGAGTAAATCCTTTTGGCCCAGCACCAGCAGAAAATCAACAATCAACTGTAGCACAAGCAAGTGGAAATAGCATTTTTGATACTCCAGTAACTCCTCAACCAGCAGTACAATCAGAGCCAGTAGTAGCATCAACACCAAATAATGATATTTTTGGAAATTCTACTCAACAAATATCATCACCAGTACAACAACCATCTAATGAAACTCCGATAGAAAATACGAACTCTATTTTTGGAAATCCTACTCCAACACAAACAACAGTAGAGCCAACTCAACAAGCTCAAAGTACTATGCCAAATATTGGATTTTCTACACCAGCAGAAAATGTTTCTACACCAGTAGCAACACCACAGCCAATAAATACAGTAGATTTAGAAGGAACAACTGCATTTAGACCAATTCCTGGAGATACAACGCAAATTCAAAATCCTAATCCTACTACAGCAACACCAGTAGAGGCAAAGAGTATTGAAGAAGTGCAAGAAGAACATAAAGCTAGTAAAGGAATTACTAACTTATTAATATTGCTTGTTATCTTAGTAGGAGTAACTTTAGCCAGTATTGAATTAGGAAAATTTTTATATAATGTTTATGGAAAATAGAAAAATCTATTTTCTTTTTATTAACTCCAAGATAATTTTTATGTGAAAAAAAGTGAAAAAATATATTGCATTTTTATTTTATTTTTGATATACTCGTTATAGTAAGGAGGAAAGATAAAAGATGAAAGAACAAAAAAATAATGGAAGGGGAATATTTTACGGTGTAATTGGTGTTGCAACATTAGTTGTTGCCATTATTGGTGCAACATTTGCATACTTTACTGCAACTGCTACTAATGCTACAAATATCACTGGTAATATGGCTACTGTTAGTTTTGGACTAGATGTTCGTAAAGTAACAAAAGCTGATGAGACTAAGGGTGGTATGATACCAATGTCAAATACAATGGTAGAAGCTGCAATAAAGGGAACAAATTCTGATACACCAAAGAAAGATACAGATAGCGCGCAACAAATTTGTGTAGACGATAACGGAAACGCCGTTTGTCAAATATACAAAATTGCTGTTAGTAATAATGGTACTGCTGGTATGTTCTTAGATGGTTATGTATCACTAACTGGTGGTTCTAACGCTACTGCTAGTAAGACACCTGAAGACACAACTAGCGAAATGTGGAAAAATCTTAAAGCTGAAGGTGATACTAAAACAACTATGCGTTGGGCTCAAGTTTTCTGTACTGGTACTGATAATCAATTAACAAGTTGTACTACAAAAGGACAATCAACAACTAGAGCAACTGGAGACAAAGGAATATCTACTGATTGGGATGCACTTGGAATTGATGCAGCTGCTGATGCAGCAAATACAGGTGCCATTGGATTTGCAAGAACACAAATTAAAACAGAGGGAATTACGGCATCAGGTACTTATCAAAATAACCCTTATGACATCATTAATACAAACTTTATTAGAATTAGCGATCACAAATTAGCAAGTGGAGCAGATACTGATGCAAGTGTTGATAAATATACAAGAACAGATGATGTTACTTCTGCATTAGTATTTAACCAAAGAATTGACCCTAAAGGAACTGGTACTCCAGTAAATGCAACTGCAACTGATAGTGATAGTACAAAGACATATACAGATAGTCAAGTATACTATATTGTTGTATGGTTAGCTGAAACTGGTAAAAACCAAACTGCAGGTAATGCTGATGTTACAACTGGCGGAGAAGGTGGAACTACCGGTTTAAGCTTCTTCAAGGGTACTGTTGCATTTAGTTCTGCACAAGGTAGTGAGGTTACTGCTACATTCTCTGGATACACTGCTGTTAAATCAGATAAAATCAAGGCGGATTAATTCAGAATATATAAAATTAGAAGCAATAGTAATATTGCTTTTTTTTTTGCAATTTGGTAAAATATTTATAGAGAATAAGGGTGATATATTTTGAAAAAGATAGATAAAAAAATGGTATATTTTCTTGTAGGTTGTCTTTTATTAGTGATGTTAGTAGTAGGAGCTACTTATGCTTATTTTACGGCAAAAGCTAACGACGATAACACAGTAAAAGGAGATGCTGCAACAGTTAGTTTTGGACTTAGCGTAGATAAAGTTACTACAATAGATATGGCCTATGGACTTGTCCCAATGAAGAATAACCAAGCTCCTAAAGCAGCTAGCAATAAATGCTATGATGATAATAATAATGCAGGATGCCAATTATATAAAATAACAATAACCGCAGATAGTGATACAGTTATGTTCCTAGATGGATATGTATTTATGACACCAAAAGATGAAAGATTAGAAACAAGAATTGCTAATGTTTATACAGATGATAAAGAAAACTTTTATACTAAATTTACTCCAGAAGATTTTACAAAGGGAGATTTTGATGAGAGTAATTATATCAAAACAGGAGTTCGTGTTACGGATAAAGAAACATCTCCCAAAAGAACAGAAGATTATAATTGTTTAGTAGTATCAAATGAAAAAATAGGAGGAGATGTTGGAAGAACAAGAGAATTTTATATTATGGTTTGGGTTTATGATAATGGAGAAGCGCAAGATTACTTACAAGGTATGCAACTTGCTTATCAAGGAGAAGTCACTTTTGTAACAGCAGAAGGAAATGAAATTAGTGCAACGTTTGACTAATTTAAATTTATAGACCATGAAATTCAAAATAATATTATCTAAAGTTTAAAGATATTTGAAAGAACAAATAGCAAAAAGTTAGAGGTTACATTTCCTCTAACTTTTTCCCTTGATAAGTATTTCTTTTTTTCATCTCTTTATCAATATCATTTAATACACAAAACTTTTTGATAAGCCAAGTTGGTTCAATTAAATTTTTAGGATCAGGATCAGAAGTAATTCGATGAATAACAATCTCAGGTCTTAAATACTCTAATTGACTAATGACAATATCAATATATTCTTCTTTAGATAATACTTTAAATTTCTTCTCCTGATATAAAGTTGCTAAAGGAGTATCCTTTACAATATTAAGCATATGAATTTTAATACCATTAATATCAAGATGATTTAAGTATTTTACCGTATCTATCATCATTTCTTTAGTTTCATAAGGAAGTCCATTAATAATATGAACAACAACTTCTATATTTCTTTTTCTTAATTTTTTTACCATTTCTTCAAATTGAGTTAAACTATGACAACGATTAATTAATTTAGCTGTATCTTCATGAATCGTCTGAAGACCAAGCTCAACAGTTACATCAGTATTTTTATTCAATTCTTCTAAATAATCTAAAACTTCATCCTCAATAGCATCAGGTCTTGTCGCAATAGCAATTCCAATTACATTCTCTTTTTTTAAGACACTCTCATATTTTTCTTTTAAAACAGAAAGTGGGGCATAAGTATTCGTATGAGCTTGAAAATAAGCAATATATTTCCCACTAGGCCATTTCTTAGAAAGTGTTTCCTTTATTTCATCAAACTGCTCACTTAAACTTTTAGAAATATCTCCTCCAAAATCTCCACTCCCTGACTTAGAGCAATAAATACATCCTCCATAGCCAACCTTTCCATCAATATTAGGACAAGTAAATCCAGCATTTAAACTAACTTTAATCACTTTACAATGATATTTTTCTTTATAATGATAATTTAACGTATGATATCTTTTATTATCTAACGAATATTGAAACATCTTCATCACCTGTATTCATTTTAAACATAAATTTTTTATTTGTAAAGACAATAGACTATATGCTATCTTCATTCTTTAACAAAAAAAACTTCTATTGAAGTATTTTAAATAAATTAGCAATACAAATTGACAATTGCTAAAATAGGTGTTATATTATCAATAGTTAAGAATTTAACTAGAAATGAGGAATACTTATGGAAAAAGAGAAAAAAGAAAAAAAACAATTTAAAGCTGAGTCAAAAAAATTATTAGATTTAATGATTCATTCAATTTATACAAATAAAGAAATATTTTTAAGAGAATTACTATCTAATGCTAGTGATGCTATGGATAAATTAGCATATCGTTCTCTTACAGATACTTCATTAAATATTAATAGAGATAATCTAGAAATTAGAATTGATATCGATAAAGAAAAAAGAAAATTAATTATTTCTGATAATGGTTGTGGAATGACCAAAGAAGAATTAGAAAATAATTTAGGAACTATCGCAAAAAGTGGTTCCCTAGACTTTAAAAAACTTTATGATAAAGAAAAGAAAGATGGTCAAGATATTGACATCATTGGTCAATTTGGTGTTGGTTTTTATTCAGCATTTATGGTAAGTGATAAAATTAAAGTAGAAAGTAAATCTGTTGATTCTGAGGATGCCTATATTTGGAAAAGTGAAGGAGCAGATGGCTATGAAATCAAAAAAGGAAAAAGAAAAGATACTGGTACAACAATTACACTAAGTATCAAAGAGGATACAGAAGAAGAAAATTACAGTGAATTTTTAGATACTTATCATATTCAATCAATTGTAAAAAAATATTCAGATTATATTCGTTACCCAATTAAAATGATGATTGAGCATTCAAAACTAAAAGAAGGCAGTAAAGATGAATATGAAAAAGAAATCGTTGAAGAAACAGTAAATAGCATGATTCCTCTATGGAAAAAATCTAAAAAAGATATTACTGAAGAAGAATATCAAAACTTTTATAGTTCTAAATTCTTTGATTATGATAAACCATTAAAGACTATCCATACTTCTGTTGAAGGACAATGTAGCTATAATGCACTTCTTTACATACCAAGTCATCTTCCATATGATTTTTATACTAAAGAATATGAAAAAGGACTACAATTATATTCAAGTGGTGTCCTAATTATGGATAAGTGTGCTGACTTATTACCAGATTACTTTAGCTTTGTCAAAGGACTTGTCGATACAGAAGATATTTCTTTAAATATTTCAAGAGAAATTCTTCAACAAAACCATTCACTTAAATTAATCGCTAAAAGCATTGAAAAGAAAATCAAAAAAGAATTAGAAACCATGCTAAAAGAAGATAGAGAAACTTACGAATCTTTCTTTAAAACATTTGGTATGCAAATTAAATTTGGTGTTTATGCTGACTATGGTGTTCACAAAGATGATTTAAAAGATTTATTAATGTTCTATTCTTCAACAGAAAAGAAATTAGTTACATTAGATGAATATGTTTCAAGAATGAAAGAAGGACAAGAAAATATTTATTATGCATGTGGCGAAAGTACAGATAAAGTAGATAATATGCCTCAAGTAGAAGGAATCAAAGAAAAAGGCTATGAAATTTTATATCTAACTGAATATGTCGATGAATTTGCTCTACAAACATTAACTACTTATAATGCCAAAAAATTTATGAACGTTTCTAACGATACCGTAGATTTAGATAATGATGAAGAAAAGAAAGAACTAGAAAAGGCAAATACTGATGCTAAAGATATGTTTGAAGTAATGAAAAAAGTACTAGAAAACAATAATATTTCGGATATCAAATTTACTCATCGATTAAAAAAACATCCTGTTTGCTTAACAACAGAAGGAGAGCTATCTGCTAGTATGGAAAAAGTATTAAATGCTCTACCAAACGACAATAAAGTAAACGCTAAAATGATACTAGAAATTAATGAAAAACATCCTATTAGTGAAAAAATTAAAACATTATATAAAGATAATAAGGATGAATTAGAAAAATATACAAAGATATTATATGCACAAGCAAGACTAATTGAAGGTTTACCAATTGATAATCCAACAGAAATTAGTACCCTTATTTGTGATGTAATTTCAGAAAATTAGGAGATTTCATGAAAAAAATACTGAAAAGGATTGGTGCTTATTTCATCGATATGATGGTGGTAATGCTAATTACTCAATGTCTATCAGGAGTACCATTCATCAATAAACAATTAGATACTTATAATAAGTATTATCAAGAATATTCAAATGCCTTAAAAGAATATAGTGAATTTAAATTAGAATTACAAAATAGTTTTAAAGATGAAAAAATTACTGAAAAAGAATACAATAAAATTATTAAAATTAGTGATGATTATAAACAAGAAATAGAAAAATTCTATGATGACAAAAAAATTACTAAAAAAGAATATAAAACTATAAATAAAAATATGGATAACCATTATTTAAAAATCTATAAAAAATTATATTCTAAGGTAGAAAAGAATTCTATTTGCTACTTTATTATTTATTTAATAACAACAATTTTCTATTTCGTATTCTTCAATTATTACACCAATGGAGAAACATTAGGAAAAAAGATTTTTCATCTAAAGATAGTAAATAATAAAGATAACAATAAAAAAGTATCAATATTAAGTTATATAATTAGAGCAATTTTTCTTTATCAACCAATCTATTACATCATCAAATTAATTTGCGTAATGATTTTAAATGGAAATGATTATTATAATGTGACATCTATTGTTTATGATATTCAATATTACCTACAATTTATTATTATCTTAACTGTAATGATAAAAATGGATGGTAGAGGATTACACGATTTATTAGCAGGAACCAGAGTAGCATCTTACAATAGAAAAGGAGAAGAAATCGATTATTATTCAGAATCATTTCTAACCAAAAAACTAGATGAAAAAGTTATTGAGAAAAAAGAAAAGTTGAAACAAGAAAAAACAAAATAATACATTCCTTATCTCTATTTTGAGATAAGGTTTTATTATGCAAATTGATATAAATTTATGATATAATAAATTATCGAGGTGACAAGTATGGATATAAAAGATTATCAAAAATTAGGTGGTTATCAATACGCTTATGAAACAGAAACTGTAATAAAAAAAGAAACAATACAACCAGGAGAGTATTTTATAATCGATTTTTCTAAAACAAACCTTGGATCAGACACTTTAAATACAGTAAAGTTTGATGCAAAAAAAATGAAATTATTGATAGAAACTATTGATTTAGGAAAAGAGTGGAAATCAGCATTTAAAAGCAATTTGAATGATATTCCTATATTATTTAAATATTTAGGAAAAAACAAAGCAATTGAACCATTAACAGGAGAAATATTTATTATTGCCTTTCAAAGCGAACAAAAAAACTTTATTCATAAGGAATATAAAAGAGATGATTTTGATTATCTTTTTGAAAATCAAGAGTATTATAATAAATATAAAAATTTTCCATTAATTATTTCAGGGAAAGATATTTATTTTCAAAGGCCAAAAAATGAAAATAAATTACAGTACTATCAGTTAGCAAAAAAATTAAATTTAAAGCAATTAATTCAAAATTTAATCCAAAAGTATCAATTAGATTTTATAAAAAATTATCAAGAAGTTGTGCAAACTAGATTTTATGATATCGCAAATGTAGATAATATAATGTATGACTTTGATAGGAATTTAGAAGAAAACATTTCTTTAAAGAAGAAATTAAAAAAATAATATAAGTTATAATTTATTAAGAAAAATTCTATAAAAGTATTTTACATTTTCAATAAAATACAAGAAAATTCTATAAAAACGAGTCAAAATTCCTTGTTTATTTAGGATTTTGATGTTATAATTGGTAATGAATCAGAAGGGAGGGATAGAAATGTCAGTAAATGTTAGAAATAATAATATCGATGGAGCTCTTAGAATCCTTAGAACGCAATCGGCCCCAACCCTTTCTGTACTAAGAGATAAAAAAGAATACAAAAAGCCTGGAGTAAGAAGAAGAGAAGAAAAGAAAAAAAATACTATTAATTCTAGAAGAAATAGTAAGAAGAATAATTATTCAAATAGAAGTAATAGTAAAAAATATGCTGCTTAAGGGAGATGAATAAAATGAGTTTAGCTGAGAAAATAACAGAAGATGTAAAAGTAGCAATGAAGAACCAAGATAAAGAAAAATTAAATGTCATTCGTATGGTAAAGAGTGCTATTCAGCTTGCTAAAATAGAGGCAAAACATGACTTATCTGATGAAGAAGTAATAGATGTTATTTCTAAACAAATTAAAATGAGAAAAGATTCTATCGTTGAATTTGAGAAAGCATCTCGTACTGATTTAGCAGAAAACTATAGAAAAGAAATAGAGATTTTAAAAGAGTATATGCCAGAACCTTTATCTATAGAAAAAGTAAAAGAAATCATTGATGCTGCCTTTGATAAAATAAAACCAACTTCTCCAAAACAAATGGGACTGATCATGAAAGAGGTAACTCCTCAAGTAAAAGGTAAGTTTGATATGGGAGAAGTCAGTAAAATAATAAAAGAAAAATTAAGTAGTAATTAAAAATAATTTTCTTAATTTTTTGTCAAATAATGGGAATATCCAATTAGAGACAAAAAAATTAAGTTAGTCAATGTGAATTGCATTGACTTTTTTCTTTGTATTTTGTGACAAAAAACACATCTAAAAAACTAGATGTGATATTTATTAATGCTATACTCTAAACGATTTTAAAAATCATTAAAATTAATGACTATTTGTAACGATTACTTTTCATAATATATCAGAATAATTATCTAATATAAGATATAGCATTCAAAGAAAAACTATTTATTAGAATTATTACTTTTATTAGATGAAAGTTGTAAGATAGTATTTAAGTTAGCTTTTTTATAGCAAGAAACAAAATCAGAATCTAAAACTCCATCTCCCATCAAGTTAATCACAGCATTAACAAGTGCTGGAATCAAATATATAGCCATACAAAGAATAGCTCTTTTAATTAATAATTTTCCATTTTTTGCCATCTCATCAGTACCATTCGCTAAAACGCTTTTGGCTAAATCTATTATTGCCATTAAAATTAATCCAATAGGAATAAGAATCCAAGCAATTTTAAGAAGCTGTTTAATAAAGAAAATAACACCTAAGAATGTAGGCTCGCTACATAAATCTATTAAAGAAAAAATCACTCATACCACCTCTGTTAACATTATAACATTAAAAAAAATAATAAGCAATTAGATTTAAGAATGACAAAAAATGAAAAAATCAAAAAAAATACTTACACGAAAATTTTTTTTGTGGTATATTGAATAAGCGACAAATTTTATTGTTAGAAAGAGGTGTTTATTTTGAAAAAAATCGATTTAGGAAAAGATGACATTAATAAATTATTGCTATCCTTTTCTATCCCATGCGTAATTAGCATGTTAATCAATTCCATTTATAATATTGTTGATCAAATATTTATTGGAAAAGGAGTAGGAACATTAGGAAATGCTGCTACTAATGTAATATTTCCATTAGTTATTATATTCAATGCCGTAGCAGGACTAATTGGAAATGGAGCCGCAGCAAATTTATCTCTAAAACTAGGAGAAGGAAAGAAAGAAGAAGGAGGAAAAATTATTGGTACTTCTTTTACACTTTCTATACTAGTTTCCATCATTTTAAGTATTTTATCTTATTTATTCTTATCTCAATTAGTTTATGCTTTTGGTTGTACAGAAAAAGTTTACCAATATGCAATGGATTATGGAAAAATTATTATTATAGGAGCTCCATTCATGATGACATACTCAGCCTTAGCCCAAATCATAAGAGCAGATGGCTCACCAAAATATTCCATGATTCTATTAGTAGTAGGAGCTATATTAAATATTATTCTAGATCCAATTTTTATCTTTAGTTTTAATATGGGAGTAAAAGGAGGAGCAATCGCAACCGTTATTGGACAACTTGTATCATTTTTAATGGCAGTTCTTTACTTAAAAAAATTAAAATCAGTAACCATAAAAAAAGAATCATTCAAATTAGATAAAAGTATCTTCAGAATTTTAGGATTAGGTTTATCTTCTTTTATCACCCAAATGACAGTATTAACCTTATTTATCTTTATGAACAACATGATGACCAAATATGGAGCACATACAAAATATGGATCAGATATTCCATTATCTGTTTATGGAGTTATCTCAAAATTAAATAGCTTATATATTTCTACAATTTTAGGAATCTCTATTGGAGCACAACCAATAATAGGATTTAACTATGGAGCTCAAAAATATGATAGAGTAAGAGAAACTCTAAAAAAAGTATTAATAGTAAATTTAATGGTAGGACTTACTTTTAATATTATTTTTTATTGTTTTCCTAAAGAATTAGTGAGTATCTTTATTTCAACCAAAGATCCTAGTTATAAATTATTTATAGAATTTGCCATTCTAATTTGCCACAGTTTCTTAATGTTAATGGGATTAAATTTCCTAGAAATGACGACATCAATCGTTGTCCAATCTCTTGGAAATGTCAAAAAAGCAACCGCAGTATCCTTCATCAGACAAATCATTTTATTTATTCCAATAGCATGCTTTCTATGTATAACTTTAAACAAAGGAGTTAAAGGAGTATTACAAGCAGGACCAATTGCTGATGGAATAACATTCATTATTGCTATTTTCATCATATCTAGTGAATATAAAAAATTATCAAATAAGACGTTAGTAGAAGAAAATACTTCTATAGATTTATCTATAAATAAAGATTTATCAAAGGAAAAGATTATTATCACGATCTCAAGAGAATATGGAAGTGGAGGAAGATATGTTGGAAAAATATTAGCAGAAAATTTAAAAGTTCCTTTCTATGATAAAGAGTTAATTACACTAACTAGTAAATCATCTGGATTAGGAAAAGAATATATTGAAAAAAGTGATCAAAAACTATCTAGTGGAAAATTCGAAGGGAATAATGACGATAGAATTTTTATTGCTGAAGAAAAAGTAATAAAAAAACTTGCCAAAACTTCATGTGTTATTGTAGGTAGATGTGCCGACTATATTTTAAAAGATAATAAAAATACACTTTCTATTTTCCTATACAGCAAAGATGAAGATAAAGTAAAAAGAGCAACAAAATATTATGGATTAGAAGAAAAAACAGCCTTAAAACAAATAAAAAAGATAAACAATGAAAGAGCTAGGCATTATAAATATTACACCAATAGAAATTGGTATGATTTTAATAACTATGATATAGCTTTAAATGTAGATACATTAGGAGTAGAAAATACGGCTAAATTGATTGAAGAATATATAAAGAATCAAAGAAACAAATAATTTCTTTGTTTTTTTTTAACAATATCTCTAAATTAAATAACAAAATTTCAAAAAGGTGTTTCAAAAAAAATTAAAATATGTTATTATTTTAATACAGATAGGAGGTCTATAAATATGGAAAAGAAAAGAACAGGGCAAGCGATTGCCATTATGGCATTAGTTGTCGGAGTAGTAGGAGTATCAATTGGGTTCTCTGCATTTTCAAATGCCTTAAAAATTCAATCAAGTGCAACTGTAACACCAGATAAAGATACACTAAATGTTGATTTTTCTAGTTCTGATCAAAGCGTTGATGCAAGTGAAATTGTACCAACTGTAACAGGTTCAATTCAAGCAACAAACGCAATAATTAATAATACAAATGATCCGACTATCAGCAATCTAAGTGCGACATTTACTGAACCTGGTCAATCAGCTACTTACAGCTTTTATGCTTACAATGCTGGAGAATTAACTGCATATCTAAAAAGTATAATTTATGGAAATGCAACTGGTGAAACAACAAATAAAGTTTGTAAGGCAAAAGAAGGAACTACTGATGCATTAGTTCAAAAAGCTTGTGGAGGCATTTCACTAAAAGTAAAAGTAGGAACAGAAGCAGATACAACTAGTGGGATAGGAAGCGTTGCTAGTCATTCCTTAAAGAAAGCAACAGGAGAAGCTGTTACAGTTACTTTAGAATACGCTGCCGGCGCTGAAAGAGCAGATGGTGACTTTACCGTTTCATTTGGCGATGTTACTTTAAATTACAGTTCAGCAGATTAAAATATGGCACGGTTTAACTGTGTCATTTTAAAGTTAGGAGGATAATATGAAAAAAAGCTACATCAAATTAATTATCTTTTCTTTCAGTTTTATCCTTTTTTTTCTATTAAATAGTCTAAAATTTCAATTTTTAAATCAAACAATACTAAATATTATCTTAATTTTATTATTAGGATTAACCTACTTTTTATTTGGATTTGAAAAAAATAGAAAACGCTATTGGAAAGATATTGTATTAGAAATTATTATTATATTAATCTCATTTTTTTTGATATATTATCTATCAGGAGTTTTTATAGGTTTTGCAAAAACAAAAAATTACTTAACCATAACTTCCTTTAAAAAATTTATTTTCCCAATATTTATCTATATTATTTTAAAAGAGTATTTAAGATATCAACTAATAATGAAAGCAAGTGAAGAGAAAAAATTAATTTACTTAATTTGCATATTCTTTATTGCATTAGAAAATACTGTTCCTTTTTCAATTCATCCACTTTCTTTTAACCAAGAAATGTTTTTATTTCTTGCTCTAACATTTATACCATCAATTACAGAAAATATATTATGCACTTATCTATCGTTAAACTTTGGGTATATGCCGGGAATAGTTTATTTATGGATAACCAAGTTATATTTCTATATTTTACCGCTAATTCCTAATCCAAACGAATATATCTATTCCATGGTCTTTTTCCTTCTACCAGTTTTTGTACTATTTAGAATAAAAAGTTGGCAACAGAAGGATAGAACCAATCCAATAGAAAGAGAACAACAAAATAAATCAGGACTAATTTATTATTTACCAGCATTAATCATTACTATAGTTTTAGTTTATTTTGTATCAGGATATTTTAAATACTATGCTATAGCAATTGCAAGTAATTCTATGAGTCCTTGTTTTTATAAAGGAGACGTTGTAATTGTTGATCAAAAATATAAAAATCTAAACCAAGGAGATATCATTGCCTTTAAATATGAAGGAACAGTAATTGTTCATAGAATTAATCAGATTATTAAACAAAAAAATGAATATTATATTTATACAAAAGGAGATGCCAATCATAATCCTGATAATTATAAAATAACAAAAGATATGATTTTAGGAGTAGTTAAGTGTAAAATTCCTTATATAGGAAAACCTACTGTATTACTTAATGAATATTGGTAAGAGGTGATAAATCATGCAATTAAAAAACCAAAGCAAAAAATCAAAAAGAAGAAAAAAAATAAAGAAAAAAAGTTTATCTAATCATAAAAAACTATTTGGTAGAATTTATATTTCTTATACAAAAAGATATGTAATTTTTTTATTACTATTCATTCTTTTCTTTAGTTTAGGAATTTATTTTATTTTAAATTCAACAGATATTGTACAAGAAGAAAATATATTTTACCAAGAAAAAAGTAACGTAGACTATTCAGTTTGCTTAAACAATAATGATTTTTATGAAGAAAAATGCTTAGCAAAAGATATGTCCTATATTGCTAGTTTAATTAACAAGATATCCCTTGATTTTAACTATCAATTTATGACCAACAAAGAAACATTAAATCAACCATTTGAATATGAAATATTAGCAAAATTAGTTATTGCTAATAACGATACTAATACAAATTATTATGAAAAAAAATATACTTTAGTAGAAAAAACTTCTAACGAAGTAAAAAAGATAGATAAGTATTATACATTAAATAAACAAATTGACATAGATTATAATACTTATAATGAAATTGCTAACAGATTTAAATCACAATATGGAATAGATACCAATAGTTATTTAGAAATATATTTAATCACATATAACAAATCTTCTTCAGAATACACGATACCATCATCAAGTGTTACATCACTCCAAATCCCTTTATCTCAAAAAGCAATTCAAATTAAACTAAATGCAAAAGAATTAAACACTAAACAAAACCAATTAGTAACAAGAAATCAGTTCCTATTATCAAATATAATTTATCTAATACTTGGAACATTGTGCATCTTATTTTCCATTGCTTATATTCTTACTGTAATAAAAATGAGTAGTATTTTAGGAAAAAAGAAAAATGAATATGACAAATATTTAAGTAAAATATTAAGAGAATATGATAGATTAATTGTAGAAACTTCTACTTATCCCAAAATAGAAGATTATCATCTATTAAAAATTAATAGCTTTGATGAATTATTAGATGTAAGAGATAATTTAAGACTTCCCATTATGTATTATAATGTTACCTCTCATCAAAAATCACATTTTTATATTCTTCAAGAAAAAAATATTTACTTATATACCTTGAAATTAGTTGATATAACAAAAGAAAAAAATTAAAGAAGACTTAGTTATCTATCTTTAATTTTTTTCTTTTAATCAATCAACCCATTCTTCTTTAAAAAGCCTTTTGCTACATTGCTAGGTTTCTGATTTAAAACATCAACATTATAATTTAATTCTCTCATCACTTCATCACTTAAATAAGGAGAAAGTGCCTCTAAAGTAATTTTTACTTCTGGATAGTTTTTAAGAATATTATCATTTACAACAGGTACAGCTTGATAAGGAAGAAAGAAATTCTTATCATCATCTAAAACAACCAAATTAAATTTTTTAATTAAAGCATCTGTAGAAAAAGCATCAACAACATCACTTTCTTTATTCATTAATGCAGTATAACGAGGAGCACCATCAATAGCAATTACTTTTTTAAAGTGAAGAGGATAGGTTTTTTTAAGCCCTAAATAGCAATCATTTCTTTCCATAAAGGTTAGAGTAGGAGAGAAAGTCAATTTACTAGAAATATTAGCCAAATCACTAATACTACGAATATTATATTGATTAGCCAAATCTTTTCTAATCGCTAAAGTATAAGTATTATTAAAATTTAAATCATGTAAAATATTTAAATTATATTTTTCCTTAAATTCTTCTTTAGAAATGCGATAAACTTTATTGGCATCAGAAATAGGTTGATGCTTTAAGAAACTACCATAAATTGTACCAGTATAATCTACATACATATCAATACTATTTTTCTTAATTGCTTCTAATACAATAGAAGAAGAACCCAAAGATAATTTCTGATTCACATGAATATTTGTATTATCTTCTACTAAATACTTTATCATATAAGATAAAATTTCTTGCTCAGTAAAATCCATACTACCAATAGTAATCGTTCTTTCATTCTTTTTATTAATAGTATAATTGGATAAGAAAAACCCAAGAAAAACAACAACAATCAAACTAAGAATAATTCCTTGCGTAAGAGGCCTTTTCCAAAAAGGTTTCTTTTTTTCTTTTTTAGATTTTTGAGGAGTAACCAAACTTTCAATAATGCTAAGAGCATAATCAATAAGTAATGCTAAAATACAAGCTGGAATGGCACCTGCTAAAATCTGCGCATTATTGACTGAACGTATACCAGCATAAACTAAATATCCCAAACCACCAGCTCCAACAAAGGCAGCCAAAGTCATCAAACCAACAGCACTAACCGCCGATATACGAATCCCTGCCATAATCACTGGAAGAGCAAGAGGAATTTGAATTTTAGTAAGTACCTGCCATGGCGTTAAACCAATCCCTGTAGCAGCCTCCAACATCTGCTCATTAATACTCTTAATTCCCGTATAAGTATTTTTAATAATAGGAAGAAGAGAGTAAAGAATAACCATTACAATAGCAGGAAGTGATCCAATTCCCAAAAAAGGAATAGCAAACCCAAGTAAAGCCATTGAAGGAATCGCTTGAATTACACTAGCAATTCCTAAAATAGGCTTAGATAATTTTTGCTTATAACTAATCAAAATTCCAATAGGAATTCCAATTAATATAGCGATAAAAATAGATAACCCAGTAAGTTTAATATGTTCAATTAAAAGGTTTAATAATTCCTGATAATTAGAAGTAATATAATTAAAGAATTCCATCTTTACCCTCACTTTCTAAAAATTGTTGACTTAAACTAGTAATCAAACTACTCTTAGTAATCAGTCCCTTTAATTTATTTTTATTATCCACAACAGGAACTAACTTAATATTATTTTCTTTCATAATTTTTAACAAATCTACAATATTATCATTAGGACTAGCAGTAATAAAATCATCTTCAATAAAGTCCTTAGCTTTCTTATTTTCATAATTAATATTAAATAAACTATCCGCATAAAGGATGCCTTTTAATTTTTGTTCATTATCAATAACAAGTAAAGTATCCGTCTTATTCATTCTCATTTTATTCAAACAATAAAATACTGAAAAATTCTCTTTACAACAATTAGGATGTTCTATCATAATATCCTTAACTTTAATTAATTTAGGAGAATCCCAAATTCTCTTTTCTCCAACAAAATTCCTTACAAATTCATTAACCGGCTGTTTCAGTATTTTTTCAGGTCGATCATACTGTACTACTTTACCTTGTTCCATAATAGCAATCTTATCAGCAAGTTTAATTGCTTCATCCATATCATGGGTTACAAAAATAATTGTTTTTTTCAACTTATCTTGTAAACGAATAACTTCATCCTGAAGAGAAGATCTAGTAATTGGATCAAGTGCACTAAAAGGCTCGTCCATAAGTATAATATCAGGATCAGTTGCAAATGCCCGAGCAATTCCCACTCTTTGTTGTTGCCCCCCAGATAACTCAGAAGGATAACTATCCAATAATTCCTCAGAAAGACCAACCATTTTCATTAATTCCATAGTCTTTTCTTGAATCATTTTTTTCTCTTTTTTTTCTAACTTAGAAATAAGTTCAATATTTTGACGAATAGTTAAATGGGGAAATAATCCTGTTTGTTGAATAACATAACCAATACTTCTTCTCAACTTAATAGGATTTGTCTTTTTAATATCTTTCCCATTAATCATAATTTTTCCCTTAGTTGGTTCAATAAGTCGATTAATCATCTTCAAAGTAGTAGTCTTCCCACAACCACTTTCTCCAATTAACACAACAATAGAATTATCTTCTATCACGAGATTAATATTTTCTAAAATTTTTTTATCTTTATAAGATTTATAGACATTCTGAAATTCAATCATCTTACACCTCTATTTTCTATCTTCTTATTTATTATACAACACAAAAAATAATATGTTTAATTTATAAATAAAATAAGAACAAAATTTTACAATTTATTAAAAGAAGTGTCAATTAGAGAAAAAACATTTTAATAAATTTCATTATTTGCTACAATTAATTTAAATAATAAAGGAGTATGGATATCATGAAAAATGAAAAATGTCCAAAATGTGGTTTTGGATTAGTAGACAATAACTATTGTGTTCGCTGTGGATATATTAAAAATATTACTATAGAAAAAATGGAAAAATATCAGGAACCAACAAAAGAAATAGAACTTTATTTAAAAGAAGACTATTTAAAAATATTACATCAAGAAAATATATTAAAAATACTTATTCTTGGACCATTTTATTTAGGATATTTAAATTTTCCAATATTAGGAACAGTTCTAGAATTAATAGAATTAATTATTTTATATTTAGGATTTTCTATCAATAATTACTTATGGGAAGGAGGATTACCACCCCTAATCTTTTCTTTAATAAATTTTATTATAATTCGTATTTTAGAAGCTACTTTTTTTGATTTAATGATACTAAAACTTATTAACAAAAAAATAGATAAACTAAAAAAATCAAATAAAAAAGAAATATTTTATCAACATAAAGGACATTCTATCTTGAAATTATTTATTTCTATTTTATTAACCATTTTCCTTCTTATAATTTGGGTTATTATCTATAGAATAATTCGAGGAAACTATTAACAAATACTTAAAAATCTATTTCCTAACAAAAATCTATTTTAATAGGAAAAGATAATTTTAAGTATTTTTCTTGACAGATATACCCCCTATCCCTATAATAGTGCTTGGTGATGAATTTGAAAACTAATCAAAAAATAACAAAAAGAAATGAAGAAGAAAAGCAAAAATTAATTCGTAGATTAAATATCATAGCAGGACAAGTCAATGGATTACAGCAAATGGTTACAGATGACAGATATTGTGCAGATATTTTAATGCAAATTTCTTCAACGACCAATGCCTTAAAAAGTCTTGGCAATGAAATTCTAAAAAATCATATGAAAAATTGTATGGTAGAGGATATCCAAAAAGGAAACTTAGAAGTAATAGAAGAAATTATAGGTTTAGTAAATAAATTGAAATAGGGGAGATGATAAAATGAAAAAAATAGTCTTATCAATAGAAGGAATGAGTTGTAGTGCTTGTTCCATAGGATTAGAAAAATATTTAAAAAAGCAAAAAGGTATAATTGATGCTTCCGTTAATTTAGTAATGGCAGAAGCCTTAATTACCTATGAGGATAATTTGAATGAAGAAGATTTAGCAGAGATGATTAAAAAAGCTGGATTTAAAAGTTTAGGAAATAGAGATCTTCTTTCTAAAAAAGAAGAAACTAGCGGAAAAGGAAAATTAATCTTTTTCACCATATTAACAATTCTTGTTCTCTATATTTCTATGTCACATATGGTATCCCTTCCTCAAATACCTTACTTAAATATGATGAAGTATTCCAAAAATTATTCAATTATTTTATTTTTATTATCCATTCCCTATCTTATCTATGGAATAGACATTTTAAAAAGTGGAGTAAAAAACTTATTCCATCAAACACCCAATATGGATACATTAGTAACAATAGGGGTATCAGCCAGTTTTCTTTATAGTATTTATAATACGGTAACCATTTTTCTAGGAAAAAACATGAACGTAGAAAATCTCTACTACGAATCTGTATGTACAGTAATCTATTTTATTAAATTAGGAAGATATATTGATCAAAAAAGTAAAAAGAAAACCAAAAGTGCAATTGAAGACCTAGTACAAATTACCCCAACGAAAGCCTATCGAAAAGAAAAAGATGAGATAAAGGAAATTACGATTGATGAAGTAAAGGTAGGAGATATTTTAGTTTGTCAATCGGGAATGAAAGCATCCGTAGATGGAATCATTACCGAAGGAGAAGCTTATTTTGATGAATCCTTCTTAACAGGAGAATCAAAACCCATAAAAAAGAAAAAGGGAGATTCTATTATGGCAGGTAGCCTAAATATAGATGGAGAAGTCTCTTACCAAGCAAAAAAAATAGGAAAAGATTCCACAATATCAGAAATGGTTCATTTAGTAATAGAAGCAACAAATAGCAAAGCACCCATTGCTCTTGTTGCAGATAAAGTAAGCAGCATATTTGTTCCTATTGTAATACTTATTGCCATATTAACCTTTATTCTTTACTTAGGATTAGAAAAAAATTTAGCCATTGCACTAATTCATTTTGTAACAGTTCTAGTTGTAGCATGCCCTTGCGCATTAGGATTAGCAACACCTCTAGCCATTGTTATTTCTGAAGGATTATGTGCCAAACAAGGTATCTTAGTCAAATCTAGTGAAGTATTAGAAAATGTAAGTAAAGTACAAAGTGTTGTATTTGATAAAACAGGAACCCTAACATATGGAAAATTAAAAATAGATAAGTTTTACAATGAAAGTACTTATTCAGATCAAGACTTTCTAGAAATCATATCAGCATTAGAAAAATCTTCCTCTCATCCAATAAGTTCAGCTTTCCAACAATATCATTCTAAAAAATATTTAGTAAAAGACTATCAAAATATTACTGGAATAGGTTTCTCAGCAAAAATAAATAAAAATGAATACGCAATCGGAAATAGAAAAATATTACAAAAATATAATTTAAGAAATTCTTTAAACAGAAAAGAAGAAGAATTAGCTAAAGAAGGAAATAGCATTATCTATATTATAGAAAATAACAAAATTATCGGATTAATTGGTGTAAAAGACATCCTTAGAGAAAGTTCCAAAGAAGTAATTTCTCTTTTAAAACAAATGAATAAAAAAGTCATCATGCTAACAGGTGACAACCAACTAACAGCAAATGTCATTGCCAGTTCCTTAGATGTTGATGAAGTTGTAGCCAATGTCATGCCAAAAGAAAAAGAAAACTACATCAAAAATCTAAAAAAAGCAGGAAAAGTAATGATGATAGGAGATGGCATCAACGACGCACCAAGCCTAGTTAGTGCAGATATCGGGGTATCTATTTCTAGCGCAACAGATATTGCAAGTTCTGCAGCTAACGTTATTTTAATGAACGATAACTTGCTAAATATCATAAATTTATTTATAATAAGTAAGAAAACAATTTCTAATATTAAACAAAATTTATTTTGGGCATTTTTATATAATATCTGTATGATTCCTCTTGCTATTGGAATCTTTCCCATTAAAATGAATCCCATGATTGGATCATTTGCTATGACATTAAGTAGTCTAAGTGTCGTATTAAATGCCTTACGTTTAAAAAGAATTACATTAAAATCTCACTAGTAAAGGAGGAAAATCATGATATATTTAGATTATGCAGCAGCAACTCCCGTTGATAAAGAAGTCTTATCACGTTATATCGAAGTAACAAACAAATATTTTGCAAACCCTAACTCATCTCATCAATTAGGACAAGAAGCTAACAATATTATTCAAGAAGCAACAAAAAAAATAGCTTCCTCTTTAAAAATTGATCCAGACGAAATTATTTATACCAGTGGAGCAAGTGAATCAAATAATCTTGCCATCAAAGGAATTGCAGAAAGATACAAGAATTTTGGAAGACATATCCTAATCAGTAGTTTAGAACACAATTCTATCGTATCATCAGCAACAAGACTACAAGAACAAGGCTTTGAAGTAGAACTTCTTCCCATTAACCAAGAAGGATTAATTGATTTAAATATTTTAAAAAACAAAATAAGAGAAGATACCATCTTAGTAAGTATTTGTACAGTAGATAGTGAAATAGGATTAAAGCAACCAATAGAAGAAATAGGGAAAATTTTAAAAAATTACCCCAACTGTCACTTCCATACTGATGCCACACAAGCAATGGGAAAAATTCCTATTGATTTACAAAATATTGATCTTCTTACTTTTGCTCCCCATAAGTTTTATGGACTAACAGGAATAGGTGTCTTAATCAAAAAGAAAAATACCAGTCTTCGTCCTCAAATAGATGGAGGAAAATCCACAACAGTTTATCGCAGTGGAACACCAGAAACAGCTAATATTGCAGCCTTAGAAACAGCCTTATCAATAAGTTTAGCTACAAGAAAAGAAAGATATAAGATAGTTGAAGAATTATATAACACCTTAAAAGAAAAACTTCTTACTTATCCAAAAGTAACCATCAATAATACAAAAAATTCTATCCCTTATACATTAAATTTCAGTATCAAAGGAGTAAAAGCAATAGAAGTACAGCAACAATTAGAAAAAAATAAAATATATGTTTCTACAAAAACTTCTTGTTGTCCTATAGCAACCCCATCAAAATTAGTTTATGCTCTAACAAAAGATAAGAATAAAGCTTCTTCCTCAATTAGAGTAAGTCTATCTCATTTAACCACAAAAAAAGAAATCGAAATCTTTATCAGTATTTTTGATAACATTTATAAGGAGAATGAAGAAAATGGAAAAATATAAAGAAATTGAACGAAGTATCATCAAGAAATATCGAAAAGAAATTTGGAGTCGCTTTGTAAAAGCCGTCATTGAATATCAACTAATAGAAGAGGGAGATAATATCATGGTCTGTATTTCAGGGGGAAAAGATTCCTTTCTCCTTGCAAAATGTATTCAAGAACTACAACGTCATGGAAAATATCACTTTGATGCCCATTATGTAGTCATGGATCCAGGATATAATGAATATAACCGTGATTTTATTTTTGATAATGCCAAAATACTAGATGTCCCAATCGAAATGTTTGATTCCAATATTTTTGATGTTGTCAGCGAAGTAGACAATAAAAGTGCTTGCTACTTATGTGCAAAAATGCGTAGAGGATGTTTATATAATAAAGCCAAAGAATTAGGATGTAACAAAATTGCTTTAGGTCATCATTTTGATGATGTAATTGAAACAACCCTTCTTTCTATATTATATGGATCAGAAATCAAAACAATGATGCCAAAACTCCACAGCGATAATTTTGAAGGATTAGAACTAATCCGTCCATTATATTTAGTAAAAGAGTCATCAATTATTTCCTGGAGAAATACAAATGACTTAACCTTTATTAATTGTGCTTGTCGATTTACAGAAGGATGTTCTTTAATTAATGATGGAACAAGTAAGCGAAAAGAAGTAAAAGAATTGATCAAAAATTTAAGAAAAATTAATCCTAATGTTGACCATAATATTTTTAAAAGTTTAGATAACGTAAATTTAAACTGCATATTAGGAACAAAGAAAGATGGTATATACCATAGCTTCCTAGAAAATTATGATGACAGAAAAAAAGATATCAAAAATTAAGTTCGATGTTGAACTGAAAAAAGATATCTTTTTATTTATATAAAATACTGAAATAGAATTTTTCTTTCATATTATATAAACATATAGATATAAATAAAATTAAGTAATAGATGAGAATGAATAAAAGGGGAAAGGTAATTTAAGTACTATTTTTGCAAATAATTCAATATAAATGAAAAGATAAAAAAGGCAAATAAAATTACAATATCTTGAGCAATCATCCCATTTGTAAAAAAAATGAAAAAAAACGCAAAAAATGATTGACAGTTTTACTTTATTCTGATAAAGTATTAATTGTCCTTTTGAAAGAGGCAAAAAAATTAAATAAAGCCTTAATTTAATTGGATTTACGTTAAGATTATAGCAAAGCAAAAAAACTTAAAAAAAGTAAAATTTACTATTGACTTTGATTTAAAACTTTGTTATAGTATATGTTGTCTTTGAAAAAAAGATTG
>CAKPHZ010000015.1 GCA_934162265.1 uncultured Bacilli bacterium
TAAATTGCTTGTAAGGTATTATACCAGTTATAAATCTTATTGCACAACTTCTGTGCACTTCTTTTTTTAAAATACAACAAATTTTTTATTTATTACTTTTCTTTTAAAAGAATAGTCTTTTTTTTATTTTTTTGGTATAATGTAGTTGATGTTAGAGAATAGAAAATTTGTTTGAATGGATGATAAATTATGAAGATAGAAATAGATAAAAAATTAATAATTGTTATTATTTTTGTTCTTATTGTTTTAGTTCTTGGAATTACTTATGCTTCTAGACCTGATTCTCTTTTTAAAAGTATGGTTGGTAGTAAAATATCTATTGATGAAGAGGCTTATGGAGACAATGAATTAGATACTAGTGATTTAGAACTTTTACCAATATTAGATAAAGATGTTGAGAAGAAAAAGAATGTTATTTATATTCATTTTTTGGTTGGTGGTGCATCTGATAATGATATTGATAATATTGTTTATGATATTGCTTTGAACGATTTAAAGGTGGATTGTGATCTTTTGAGTCCCTATGTAAAGTGGAAGCTTTTAAAAAATAATGTAGAGATTTCTAATGGGAGTTTGGATTATCAGTTTGATACAATTCAAAATGGAAGATTGGTTTTGACCAATATTCAACAAGATTTACCTAAGTTTAGTGCAACACGTGATGGATATGACTATTATGAATTTTATTTATGGTTAAGTGATGAATGCCAAAGTGAAAATGTTTTGGAATGCAAAAATAAAAATACACAAACTGATTTATTAAATAAACAAATTAAAGGAAAGATTGAAATAGAGTTGTATGCTTATAAGAAAGAGAAATTAGAGAGAAAACCTAGTAAGAATCTAGATTTTAATACTTGTATTAATTCTTAGTTAGAAGGTAAAAAAGAATAATGATTGGGATGGTGAAAAGGATGAATACTATAGGTGGTTACTTTGTTAAAAATAGTGAAGATGGTATAGGGTTAAAGAAAAACATTATATCAGGTAAGAAATTTCGTTTTACTCTTTTGTCGGATAGATTAATTCGTCTCGAATATAGTCCAAATGGTTTATTTGAAGATAGGATTTCTCAGAGAGTTGTTTTTCGAAATTTTCCTGAAGTAAAATATACTAAAAATCAATCTGAAACTTTGATTCAGATTTCAACTTCTTATTTTACTTTAAATTATGATATGAATAAACCTTTTTCAGGAAGTAAATTGGCGCCAGGGATTAACTTAAATATTCTTTTGAATGGGACGGATAAAACGTGGTATTATAAGCATCCGGAAGCTAGAAATTTTGGAGGTCTTAATTATTCTTTGGATGATTTTTCTGGGAAATTAAGGTTAGGTAAAGGATTATATTCTACTGATGGCTTTGCTGTTTTAGATGATAGTGATTCTTATGTATTAGATAAGGATAATTTTGTTGAAAGAAATAAAGGAAATATTGATATTTATGTTTTTATGTATCGTAAAGATTTAGGATTTTGTTTGAAGGATTATTATGAACTTACTGGTTATCCTAATCTTATTCCTAGATATGCTTTGGGTAACTGGTGGAATAAGAATCAAGAATATTCTAGTGCTGATATTCAAAATTTGTTGACTAAATTTAGTGAGGAAGAAATTCCAATTTCTGTTTTTATGTTTGGCGACAAATGGCATGAAAGTGGAGATCCTTTATGCTTTAATCATCAATTGTTGAATGAAGAACAATTAAAACAATTATGTAATCATTATCATTTCAAACTTTCTTTATCGATTAATCCTAGTGATAAAGTTAAGGAAGGGACTAATACTTATCAGAATATTAAAAATGTTTTGAAAGATATTGAGGGGGAATATTCTTTTCTTCCTATGAATAGTCAACAAATTAATCTTTATGCTTCTTATGGAATAAGAAATTGGATTTCTTTAGGGGTAGATGCTTTTTATGTTGATTACAATAATAGTAAGGATAATCAAACTTTAGCTTTAATTGACCATTATATTTATTCTATGTATGGAATTCTGTTAAATAAAAGAACTGTTGTTTTGTCTAGAAATCATTTTATGTCGACACATAGAGATACAGTTATTTTTAATGGAAAATCAAAAGTAGATTGGGAAACTTTAAGTATTTTACCTCAATATCAAATGTCTGCTTCCAATAATGGTGTAAGCTATGTTGCTAGTCCTATTGGGGGATATTATGGAGGAATTGAAACTTTTGAATTATATATTCGTTATATTCAATTTGGTGTTTTTAGTACTTTTTTAATTTTGTCTAGTGATGGGGGAAAGTATTATAAGCGTGAACCTTGGAGATGGAATATATCAGAAGAAGAAATTATTAAGAAATATTTAATGTTGAGATATCAATTAATTCCTTATCTTTATACAGAAAGTTATATTTATTCTAAGAATGGTAGTCCAGTTATTCAACCATTGTATTATAAATATCCTAAGATTTATGATGAACCTTTGTATAGAAATCAATATTTTTTTGGTAGTGAGATGTTAGTTTGTCCTATTGTAAAAAAGAAAAATTTGGTTATGGATAGAGTTGTTCAACGTATGTTTATTCCTGAAGGCATTTGGTATGAGTTAGAAAGTGGAAAAAAATATGTTGGAAATAAATATTATATGAGTTTTTATAAAGATGAAGATTATCCTGTTTTTTGTAGAGAAGGAGCTATTATTCCTCTTTCTATGGAAATGAATACAGAATTGCCTACTAATATGGAAGTTTTAGTTTTTCCTGGTGCTAATGGAAGTTATCTATTGTATGAGGATGATGGAATTAGTAATAATTATAAAAATGGTAGCTATGGATTAACAGAATTTCAATTTCAATATACTTTAAATCATTATGAATTGATAATTCAAAATAAGGGTAATCCTGGGTTATTGCCATCTTTTAGAAATTATAAGATTCGATTTAAGAATACAAAGAGTGCTAATGTAGAGATTAAGTCTGGTGTGAATACAAT
Organism: uncultured Bacilli bacterium; assembly: GCA_934162265.1. Lineage (GTDB taxonomy): Bacteria > Bacillota_I > Bacilli_A > RF39 > UBA660 > RUG11198. Next base: position 2,960 of record CAKPHZ010000015.1, read on the forward strand.
TTCTGGTAAAGTATATAATGAAAGAAATGATTTAGTAATTGAGGTTGGAAATATTTCTTCTGGTAATAGTTTAACTGTTACTTGTAGTAGTGATGGTATTTTATTAAATTCTATGGAAAAATTGATTAATGATGATATTAAGGGAATTTTGGAGGATTTAGAGATTGAGACTGTTTTGAAAGAGAAGATAGATGATATTTTGTTTAGCGATTTGTCAATTCGAAAAAAGAGAATTGCTATTCGAAAATTGAAGAGAGCTAAATTAGAGCCTAAATTTATTAAAATGTTTTTAAATTTACTTGAATATATTAAGACAGTTTAGTATAATAGACGTAAAGTGTTGATGGAGAAAGTAGTAGTAAAAATATTTCCTTAGAGAGTAAGTGGTTGGTGAAAACTTATGTTATGTTTTTATGAACTTGTTCTTTTAGCTACCTATTAAAGGTCGGGTAATCCGTTATCAAATTAAGTAAAAAGTAGGATGGTACCGCGTTTATTCGCTCCTAGTGTTTAGGGGAAGTAGGCGTGGTTTTTTTTGGAGGTGATAATATTTGAATATTGTTTTAGAATATGTTGTAGTATTTATTGGGGTATTTATTTTTAATTATTTTGCTAATAGAATAACGAGTAAAAAATTAAGTAAAGGTCAAGTTCCTACGGAAGTTTTATATTTAAAAAGAATTTATAAAATTACTATTCCTAAGAAGAGTTATTCAAAGTTTATGATGATTTGTTCTTTCATTAATACTTTTATTATTAGTACAATTTATATTATTATTATGTATTTAGTAAATCATATTATTTTGAGAATTATTATAGGAGTAATTTTATTGGTTTTAATGATTATTATTTGTTATGGATTTTTAGCTAAATATTATTTATGGAAAGAAGGAAGATAGTGATGTATAATTATAAAAAGATAGAAAAGAAATGGCAAGAATATTGGAAAGCAAATCATACTTATGATTCTATGAATGGAGCAAAGACAGATAAGGGTAAGTATTATATGTTAGTAGAATTTCCTTATCCTTCTGGAGTAGGATTACATGTTGGGCATGCTAGAGTGTATACAGCGAGTGATGTTCAGGCTAGATTTAAGAGAGCTATGGGATATAATGTTTTGTTTCCTATGGGATGGGATGCTTTTGGAGCACCTGCTGAACAATATGCGATAAAGAATCATATTCATCCTAAAATGGCTGTTCAGGAAAATATTAAGGTATTTAAATCACAGATGGAATCTCTTGGATTATCTGTAGATTGGTCTAGAGAATTTTCAACTACTGATCCAGAGTATTATAAGTGGACACAATGGCAATTTTTACAATTTTATAAAGCTGGTCTTGCTTATAAGGATGAAAAAGAAATTAACTGGTGTCCAAATTGTAAGACAGGGTTATCTAATGAGGATGCTCAAGGTGGTGTTTGTGAGCGTTGTGGTAGTAAAACTACAAAGAAACTTAAAAATCAGTGGCTACTAAAAATGAGTAGTTATGCTGATAAATTATTAGATGGTTTGAAAGATACTGAATTTTTGGACAAGGTCAAAACGGCTCAAGTGAACTGGATTGGAAAATCAATTGGGGCTTCTGTAAGATTTCCTATTCATGGTACTGATGATAGTTTGGAAGTTTTTACGACAAGATGTGATACTTTATTTGGAGTAACTTTTATGGTTATTAGTCCAGAACATCCTTATTTAAAAAAATATATGGATAGGATTCAAAATCGAAATGAAGTAGAAGAATATCAGAAGCAAGCTATGGAAAAAAGTGAAATTGAAAGAACTGATGCTACTAAGGAAAAAACGGGTATTTGTCTTTCTGGTCTTGAAGCTGTTCATCCAATTACAGGAGAATGTATTCCTATTTGGGTAAGTGATTATGTTCTTGCTAATTATGGTACAGGAGCAATTATGGCAGTACCTGCTCATGATGAGAGAGATTATGCTTTTGCCAAAAAATTTGGAATAAAAATTATTCCTGTTATTGAAGGCGGAGATGTTTCTAAGGAAGCTTATATTGGAGATGGAGTACATATTCATTCAGAATTTTTAGATGGTTTAGGAAAAGAAGATGCTATTTCCAAAATGTTAAAATACTTAGAAGAAAAGAAAATCGGTGGTAAAAAAGTAAATTATCGTCTTCAAGATTGGATTTTTTCTAGACAAAGATTTTGGGGAGAACCTATTCCTATGATTCATTGTGATTGTTGTGGTTGGGTAGAAGTTCCAGAGTCTGATTTGCCAGTATTACTTCCTGATGTTTCTAGTTATGAACCAACTGAGGATGGTGAAAGTCCTCTTGCCAATATTGAAGAATGGGTTAATACCACTTGTCCAAAGTGTGGAAAACCTGCTAAGAGAGAAACGGATACTATGCCGAATTGGGCTGGTTCTAGTTGGTATTGGTTAAGATATATGGATCCTAAAAATGATAAAGAATTTGCTAGTATGGAGGCAATGAAATATTGGGGAATGGTTGATTTATATGATGGTGGTATGGAACATGCTACTAGGCATTTGTTATATGCTAGATTTTGGAATATTTTCTTACATGAACAAGGTCTTGTTCCCTGTAGTGAACCTTTCTTAAAGAGAATTAGTCATGGAATGATTTTGGGGTCTAGTGGAGAAAAAATGAGTAAAAGTAAGGGAAATGTGGTTAATCCTAATGATATGGTTAGAGATTATGGTGCTGATGCTTTACGTGTTTACGAAATGTTTATTGGAGATTATTCTAAGGATGCTAGTTGGAGTGAAAATGGATTAAAAGGTTGTAAGAAATTTTTAAATCGTATTTGGAATTTACAAGAGAAATTGAATGATAAAGAAGAGTATAGTACTGATTTAGAAAATTTAATTCATAAAACAATTAAGAAAGTTACTCATGATATTGAAACATTAAATTATAATACAGCTGTTTCTGCTTTAATGATTTTATTAAACGCTATGGATGAAAAAAATGAAATTACAAGAAAAGACTATCGAAGTATTTTACATTTATTAAATCCATTTGCTCCTCATATTACGGAAGAATTAAATGAAATTTACCATTTAGGAGAAGCTTTTTCTGATAGTAAGTGGCCTGTTTATGATGAGGAAAAGACTGTTGATGATGAGTTAGAGATTGGGGTTCAAGTTAATGGCAAGTTGAGAGGAACTATCTTAGTAGAAAAGGATGCTTCTAAGGAAAAATTAGAGTCTCTTGCTCTTAAAGAAGAAAATGTAATGAGACATATTTCTGGAAAGACTATTGTAAAAGTCATTGCTATTCCTAAACGTATTGTTAATATTGTGGTAAAGGAAGGATAAGTACTTATCTTTCTTTTTTGTGGTTATTAATTAAATCTATTATAAATATAGTATTGATTGAATAAAAAATGTTACGGGCTGGTTGACTTTAAAAAAAAATAAAATATTTATATTATAATGGTATTGGTTTGGAGTGGTTGTGATGGAAAAATTTAAATTTGAATTTGATTTTTATGATGAAGGTCTTTATTGTATGGAAGATATTATTCAAGATTTTTCGAAATATTGTGGTATGGATTTTTATCATCTTGTTGATTTCTTTAAAAATTGTCCTGTTATTTTAAAAGATGAATTAGTAGATTCTTTAAAGAAAGAGGGACATGTTTGTCAGCAAAAAGTAGTTGATGTGAATTATGATTTTTTAACTACGAAAGTTGATATTTTGAAAAATAAGGGATTGGATTATTTATTATTAATGAGTTATTTAAAGAGGTTAGGAAAAAAGAATTATAGTTTAATTTCTAGATATGAGGATATATTGGAACGTTGTAATTTATTTCATTTTCGTAATGTTTTAATAGGAAAAGATATTAAAACTATTTTGATTGGTTTTGGTAATACTTTTAATCAACTTCTTGATAATTTAAATGAAATTAATTCTTTTGATACTTATGAGTTTCCTAGGATAGATTCTTTTGGATTGATTTATGGTCGGGATGTTTATCCAGGAAAAGATATTGTTTTGGTAGATGAAGACATTTTAGATAAGACTTCTATTCGTCCAAGAAAATTGAAAAAGATGTCTTATTAGGATAGAATATTGTTATCTTTATGATGAAAAAGGGATATTTTTCTTGTATCTCTTTTTATTTTATGTTAAAATAGACTTGGCTTTTTGGAAAAATATTCACAAATATGGATTTATTTCTTCTAGTGCTTAGTTTTAAGTGAAGAAATAAATGAGAAGTATTTGGAAGCAAAACAAAGGAGGATGAAAGAATATGGCAGTAGTATCTATGAGCTACTTATTAGAAGCTGGTGTTCACTTTGGTCATCAGACTAAAAGATGGAACCCTAAAATGAAAGAGTATATCTACAACTCTCGTGATGATATTTATATTATTGATTTACAAAAAACTGTAGAAAAAATGGAAGAGGCTTATGCAGCTTTAACAAAGATTGTATCAGAAGGTGGAAATGTTCTATATGTTGGAACAAAGAAACAAGCTAGTGATGTTTGTCGTGAAGAAGCTACACGTGGTGGTATGTATTACATGACTGAACGTTGGTTAGGTGGAACTTTAACTAATTTTAGAACTATTCGTAGAAGAGTTAAAAGATTAGAAGAAATTGAAGCTATGGAAAAGAATGGTACTTTTGAAAAGTTACCAAAGAAAGAAGTAATTGGTCTTAAAAAGGAATATGATAAATTAAATAAAAATTTATGTGGTATTCGTGATATGGTTAAATTACCTCAAGCTTTAATTATTGTTGACTCTATTAAAGAAGAAAATGCAATTAAGGAAGCAAAAAAGTTAGGTATTCCTGTATTTGGAATTATTGATACAAATTGTGATCCTGATAGCGTTGATTATGTTATTCCAGGTAACGATGATGCAGTAAGAGCAATTAAAGTTGTACTTGGTGCATTAACAAATGCAATTGTTGAAGTAAAAGGTGGAGCAATTGTTGATTATGTTACTGAAGATGAAAACAGAAGAAGTGCTAGACAAGCCGATAGAGGAAATAGAAAATTTGATGCAAAAAGACATGATAGAAAAGTAGAAGGAAAAAAAGAAGAAAAGCCAAGTAAAGAAGATGTTACAGAATCTAAATTAGATTTGAATATTTTAACTGTTTCTGAATTAAGAGATTTAGCTAAGAAAAAAGAAATTTCTGGTTACTCTAAGATGAAGAAAGATGAATTAATTGAAGCTTTAAAATAGGGAGGAAAATAATTATGGTAAGTGCAAGCATGGTAAAAGAATTGCGTGAGACTAGTGGCGCTGGAATGCTAGATTGTAAAAAGGCATTAGAAGCTACAAATGGAAATATGGAAGAAGCAATAAATTGGCTAAGAGAAAAAGGTATTTCTAAAGCAGCTAAAAAAGCTTCTCGTATTGCTGCTGAAGGCTTAGCTTTTGCTAAGATTGATGGAAATAAGGCAGTAATTGTAGAAGTTAATTCTGAGACTGACTTTGTTGCTAAGAATGAAGAATTTAAGTCTCTTGTTAATGAGATTGCTGATATTGTTTTAAAAAATAGTCCAAAAAATGTAGAAGAAGCTTTAGAAGTAGTTTCTGATGGTAAAAAACTTTCAGATATTATTTCTGAAAAAGTTGCTACTATTGGGGAAAAATTATCATTCCGTCGTTTTGAAGTTTTAGAAAAAGAAGACAGTCAAATTTTTGGTACTTATTCACATATGGGTGGAAAGATTGTTACAGTTGTTGTACTAGAGGGTAATGATGCAGAACTTGCGAAAGATATCGCAATGCAAGCTGCTGCAATGAGACCTTTATACTTAAATCGTGACGAAGTTCCAGAAGAACGTATTGAAAAGGAAAAAGCTGTTTTAACTGAACAAGCTGAAAATGAAGGATTAGATCCAAATAAATTACCAATGATTGTGAATGGTAGATTAAATAAATTTTTTGAAGAAGTTTGTTTAGTTGATCAAGGATTTATTAAAGAAAACAAGATGAAAGTTTCTAAATATGTAGAATCAAAAAATAGTAATATTGTTCAATTTGTTCGTTATGAAGTTGGTGAAGGAATTGAGAAAAAAGAAGAAAACTTTGCTGATGAAGTAATGAAACAAATGAATGCTTAATATGAATTTGAACTAGATTTTTTCTGGTTCTTTTTTATACTACTGTTAGATAGTGAAATTAGTATTTTTTCATACTTTAATGAATTTTTAATTTTAATGTAAAACTTTGGAAGTATTTTTTTTCTTTTGAAAAATTATTATTTGGTTTTCAAAATACTGAATTATATGATAAACTTCTTACTACATATTATTCTAAAGTAGGGAACAATGTTTTAGTAAAAGAAAAAAAGAATTAGATTTGTCTAGTTCTTTTTAGTGATCTAAATCTTTAGTTAGAATGCCAATATTAACGAGTCCAGATATTGCTACTACTACATAGACAACTCTTGTTAGAATTGTTCCATCTCCAAATAGGAATTCTACTAAGTTAAAGTTAAATATTCCAACAAGTCCCCAGTTTACACATCCTATAATGGCTAATACTAAAGTAATTTTATATAACGTATTCATTTTTGCCTCCTTTTTATACTAATATTATTTGACAATTTTAGCTAATTTATTCATAATTTTTTTTTAAATATATATAATTTTAATGAAAGTTAGAGAGGTGAATATGAAAAATATTTTAAAGTTAGTACTGATTAGTAGTATTTTCTTATTATCTGGTTGTGGAATTAAGAATGCAGATAGTGTACTTAAAAATATGGAGAAGAGTCTTAAGAATGCAAATAGTTATTATGTAGAAGGTGTTATGGAAATTATTAATCATGAGGATACTTATACCTATAATGTTAATGTTTCTTATAAAAATGGGGATTATTATAAGATAGTACTTACAAATACTCTAAATAATCATGAACAGGTAATTTTAAGAAATGATGACGGTGTATATGTTGATACCCTTTAAAGTTACAAATTTGATTTACAAATAGTAGATCTTTTTTTTATTTTCTTTTAAATAAATAAATAAGTTTCTTTTTCATGATATACTAATAGTGTTAAATGTATTTTGCAACTGATATTTTACATTTTGCAACCTTTTTTTGGTGGCGCAACTGGAGAAAGTTATGTTAAAATTTGCAGTAGAGAGGTGAGAAAAATGAAATTTTATGAAAAATTAGTCATTTTAAGAAAGAAAAATAATTTTAGTCAAGAACAGTTGGCTGATCGGTTAGGAGTTTCACGACAAGCTGTTTCTAAATGGGAATCTGGAACATCAGTTCCTGATATGGACAAGATGATGAATCTTTGTAAAATATTAAATTGTAGTTTAGAAGAACTTGTTGATGATGGAATTTCTCATGGTAATACAAAAGATACAGAAGTAAAATTTAGTTGGAAAGAATATTATCAAGAGTTTTTAGATTTTGTGACAAAAACATTTAATATGTTTTGGAGTATGAGATTGGTTGAAAAGGTAAAGTGTATTTTAGAAATGCTATTTATTGCTTTTATTCTTTATTTATTATGGTTTATTACGGGAGCAATTATTACCCGAGTTTTTTCTAATTTAATTTATTTATTGCCATTTACGGTAAGAAATATTGTGATGAATGTATCTTCTCTTATTTATGCTATCTTTGGATTAGGGATTGGTTTAGTATTAATTATTCATATTTTTAAAATAAGATATTTAGATTATTTTGTTACTATTGAAGATAATAATGTTGTTGAAAAAAAGATAGAATCTCCTGTTGATGAAGGCGTTCATGAAAAAGAGGAAACAAGAACTTTTGTAGAGAAGAAGAAAAATAAAATTATTATTCGAGATCCTAAGCATAGTACATATCATTTTTTTGATTTTCTAGCAAGAATTGTGGTTTTATTTTTAAAGTTTATGTTTTGGATTGTTGCTATTCCTTTTGTAATTACTTTTGTTTTTATTACTTTTTTAGGATGTTCTAGTTTATTTTATCTTAAAGATACGATTCTTTATTTCGGTATTTTTATGATTTGTTTAGGTGCTATTTTGGTAAATTATTTAATTTTAGAGTTTATTTATCATTTTATTTTTGAATTAAAAAATCTTTATCATCGAATGTTTATTTTATTTATTATTGGTCTTCTTTTTATGGGAGTAGGTGCTAGTGTTAGCTTTTTAACATATACTTCTTTTGAAGTTGTAGATAATTATCAAAGTGAAGATTTAGAGGTTACGACAAAGAAAATTCAAGTTAATGAAGATACTGAATTTTGTTTTTTAAGAGATGCGAATACAAATATTAGTTATCATATTGATGATACAAAGAAGGATATTACAGTAGAAATTAAACACCCACGTGTTTATGAGGTTTATTTATATGAATCTGGAGACAATGACCATCACTACTTTTTAGATTATTATGCTAAAGATGGAATTCTAGAATTACAATCTTATCAAAAATTACTTCGGGAGAAGAAGAGATTAAGTTTAGATAGAGAATATCATTTTGATATTAAAATTACTGCTTCTTCTACTGTTATTAATCAATTAAAACAAAAAGAAAATATAGATGATTAAGTAAATTATTTTTAAGTATTTTAGTGAGGAGGAAAAAATGATAACATTAAAAAATGTATCAAAGTATTATTATAATAAAGGAATTATTGCTAGTGGATTTACGAAGTTAAATTTAAGTTTTCATTTAGGAGAATTTGTTGCTATTACAGGTGAATCTGGTAGTGGAAAATCGACACTTTTAAATGTCATTAGTGGACTAGATTCTTATGAAGAAGGGGAGATGTATATTGATGGTAAGGAAACCAGTCATTATACAGAAACTGATTTTGAAAATTATCGTCGTGAATATATCAGTAATATCTTTCAAAATTTTAATTTGGTAAATAGTTATACGGTTTATCAAAATATTGAATTAGTGATGTTGACTAATGGAAAAAAAGGTAGGGAAGTCAAAAAGAAGATTTTAGCACTAATTGATCAAGTTGGACTTCATCGCTATAAAAATACGAAAGTGTCTAAATTATCTGGTGGTCAAAAGCAGCGTGTAGCGATTGCTCGTGCTTTAGCAAAGGAAACTCCTATTTTAATCGCCGATGAACCAACTGGTAATTTGGATTCTACTTCTGCTTTAGAAATTATTCAATTACTTCATGATATATCAAAAGATAAATTAGTGATTATTGTTACACATAATTATGAACAAGTAGAAAAATATGTCACTAGAAAAATTAAAATGCATGATGGAAAAGTTTTAGAGGATAAAGTTTTGAAAAAGACAAAAGAAGTGAATTATAGCAAAAATGAAAGACAACGTAATCTTTGTTTTTCTAGTAAACTGAAATTAGGGTTTCGTAATGCTTTTAATATTTTTCCTAAGTTTGTTTTAGTATTGATGGTCTATCTTTTTGTTGTCTCTTCAGTCATGTTTGCGTATTCTTTCTTTAAAAAACAAATTTATTTGTTAGAAAATAATGGTTATAATAGTTATTTTCAAGATACTTCATCTACGAGATTAGTCATCAAGAAAGAAGATAAGTCAGTATTTTCTGATGAAGATTATGAGAAAATAAAGAATATTTCTCATGTGAAAAAAGTTGTTCCTTATGATTTAAATTTAGATAACGTGATTTATCTTCATGATGATAATTCTTTCTATTTTCAAGGATTATTTGATGATGTACAAAATTTTTCTTCGAATAAAAAATTAGCATATGGAACTTTACCGGTTAAGGATGATGAGATTTTAATTTTAGGAAGTTCTAATGACTATGTTTTAAGTGATCTTGGAAAAGATATTATTGGTAAAAAAGTAACACTTTCTACTCAGAATACTTCTGAAGATAGTAAAACTTATACAATTACGGGAGTTTCTTATGATAAAAATTTAAATTATTATGATATTGGGAAGATTTATGGGACAAATCATTTGATTGATCAATTAAAATTTTCAATGAATCAGTCAATGAGTCAACTTAAGGTTTTATTTTTAGATGAATATCATGATTCTAATTCTTATGATGTTCATTATCGGATTATTCCTAGTGATAAGGTTCAAGGGGATGATGTTTATATTTCTAGTGATTTTAATTCTTCTTGTAAAAATGATTCTTGTTTGGGATATCCTTTAAAAATAGAAGTAAATCAATTATATTATCAGGATTCTTTATCTTTAAAAGTAGGAAAAACTTATCAAAAGAATAATATGAAGACTTTATTAGGAGATTATTCTTTTGAGGAATATAATGGAGCAATCTTTATTAGTACAGATAATTATAATCGTTTATTTAATAAAGGAAACTATCAGAGTAGTATTTTTGTGGATAAGGAAAAGAATATTGATACGGTTAGAGAAGAACTTACGAAAAATAATATTTCTTCTTTAAAAATAAAGGATACTTTAGTGAATGATGGTGCGGTTGAAGAAATGAAGATTATTCAAACGATTGTTATTGTTACTTTGTTTATTACTTTATTCTTTATTGCTTATTTTGTTATTCGAATTATTTTAAAATCTAGAAATATTTATTTTGGTACAATTCGTATTTTAGGGGCTAAGAGAAGTGATTGTAAGCAATTATTAGAGATTGAATTATTTACGGTATTTCATCTTGCTTATTTCTTATTTTTGTTCTTGTTATATGGAAATTGGAAACGATTATTTCATCTTTCTATTTTTACAACAGTATCTAAATATTTAGTATTATCTGATTATCTTTTGCTTTATCTTATTTTAGTATTAATGTCGTATTTGATTAGTGTTCGTTTTGCGCGTAAGATATTTTGTCATAGTGCGATGAAAACGATGAGGGAGGAGGTTTAAAATGCTTAGTTTGAAGAAGGTAAATAAATATTTTCATCGGGGAAAAAAGAATCAAATTCATGTTATTGATCATACTTCATTAGAACTTCCTGATACAGGATTAGTTGCTTTACTTGGACCATCTGGATGTGGAAAGACCACTCTTTTAAATGCTATTGGTGGATTGGATAAGATAAAGAGTGGAACAATTACTATTGATTCTAAGAAAATTAATACACGGTTTATTTCTAAGGTAGATAAGATTAGAAATTTATATATAGGATATATATTTCAGGATTATAAATTGATTGATCATTTATCTGTTTATGATAATGTTGCAATTGTTTTAAAGATGTTAGGAATTAAAAATAAAGAAGAAATTAAGCGGCGAGTTGAGTATGTTTTAGATTGTGTTGGCATGCTTCGTTATCAAAGAAGGCCTGCTGGAATGCTATCAGGTGGAGAAAGACAGCGAGTAGGAATTGCTAGAGCAATTGTTAAAAATCCTAATATTATTTTAGCAGATGAACCAACAGGAAATTTGGATAGTAAGAATACTTTAGAGATTATGAAGATTATTAAAGCAATTTCTAAAAATCGATTGGTTATTTTAGTTACGCATGAACAGAATTTGGCTACTTTTTATGCTGATCGTATTATTCGTATTGCTGATGGTAAGATTTTATCAGATGAAGAGAATACTTATGATCATGAGTTGGATTATGAGATTGATAATTGTTTTTATTTAAAAGATTTTAAAAAGAAAAATACTTATCAAGAAGGGGATACTTGTATTTCTCTTTATCGAAATGATCAAGAACATATTTCTTTAGATATGGTTGTTCGTAATGGGAATGTTTATATTAAAAGTAATAATGATCTTCATGTAGAAGTTGTTGATGATACTTCTAATATTGAATTTATTGATGATCATTATCAAAAGATAGGGAAAAATCATTTAGAGGATTATCAGTTTGATTTTTCTAAGATTGATAATCAAAAGTTTAAGAAAAGATATGCTTCTATTATGAATCCTTTTTCTTCTATTCGTAAAGGCTTTTTAAAGGTGTTAGATTATCCTATTTTAAAGAAATTACTTTTATTTGGTTTTTTTCTTGCTGGTATGTTTATTATGTATTCAACCAGTAGTATTGCTGCTACTTTACAACTTCATGAAGAAGATTTTATTGAGTTAGATCCTCATTATTTACTTATAGAAAAAGGGAAAAATACTGATGAAGATTATATGGCTTATCAAGATGTTGATGATGTTTTATATGTTCTTCCTGGTAATTCTAAAGTAAATTTTAATTTTTTAGCACAAGATTATTATCAAACATTTAATGTACCAGCTGGTTCATTATCCGGTTCTTTAGTTGATCTTTCTATGATTAAAAAATCGGATATAATAAAAGGAGATATGCCTACTAATTCTCATGAGATTGTTATTGATAAGTTGGTAGCAACAAGATTATTAGATAGTTCTAGTAGTTATCAGATGGCTGGTATTGTTGGTGTAGATGATTTCTTAGGAAGAGTAGTTAGTATTCCTCATTTAGGAGAATTTAAGATTGTAGGAATTACTGATCAAGTAAGGGCAAATATATATGTTAATAAAGAGATGATGGTACCAATTATTGTAAATAGTAGTAAAAATGATAATGAGTCTGATGATAATCATACAAAGAAAAATTCTTTTGTTGCTTACTCTTTATATCAAGATAAAATTACCATTAAAAAAGGAAGAGCACCTGTTAATGATAATGAAATTGTTGTGAATATCAATTCAGAATCTTCTATGCCTTTAAATAAAGAAGTAAAGATATCTGAACATGATTCTAGAGTTGTTGTTGGCTATTATACTAGTGTAGATGGTTATTCTTATTACTTTACAACAGATAAAGCTATTTTATCCAATTATTTAAAAAAGAATAGATATTTAGCTATTTATACCAATAAGGAAAAGAAAGTATTAAGTACTTTTCAAGAAAAAAAAGTAAATATTTATAGCAGTTATGATAGAAGTTTAAAGGAATATCAAGAAAAAAAGAAAGAGAATAGAAAAACGACTTTGATTGTATCAGGAATTATTCTTGCTATTTCATTTATTGAAATCTTTTTAATGATTCGTTCTTCTTTCTTATCTAGAGTAAAAGAAATTGGAATATATAGGGCAATTGGAGTAAAAGTTTTAGATATTTATTTAATGTTTTCGGGAGAAATTATTGCAATTACTACTTTAGCAGGAATTCCTGGATTATTATTAATGGCATACTTTTTATCCGTCTTGTCTAAAGTAAAATTTTTATCTAGGATGATTTTAATTAATCCAGTTCTTGTAGTATTTGCTATTTTAATTACTTATTTATTGAATTTATTTATTGGATTATTTCCTATTTATTTTACTGTTAGAAAAAGACCTGCTGAAATATTAAGTCGCTATGACGTAGACTAAGTTTTACGTCTTTTTTCTTGGTTAATTTTATTTACTTTCTGAAGTAGATAGTCTATAATTATCTAATAATAAAGAGTGATGTTAGGAAGTGATTGTTTGGAGCCTATTTTATATCGAGTAGTTAGACCAATAATTAATATTTTGTTTAAGTTTTTTTATCGGCCTACTTATCTTGGATTAGAGAATATTCCTAAGGAGGGTAGTGTTGTTTTAGCAGGAAATCATACAAATAATTTTGATTGTCTTTTGCTAATTAGTTCTACAAAAAGAACAATTCATTTTTTAGCAAAAGATGAACTTTTAAAGGGGGTTAAGAAAGTGATTTTTAAGAATATGGGAATTATTCCCGTAAATAGAAGAATTCATGATAAAGAAGCCTTAATAAAAGCAAAAGAAGTACTTTCTCAAAATCAAGTCATTGGCATTTTTCCTGAAGGAACTTTTGGTAAAGTTAAAGGGCAACTTTTACCTTTTAAGATAGGAGCCGTTAAAATGGCACATGATACCAATGCTAAATTAGTTCCATTTATGATAACTGGGACATATAAATTATTAAGGAAGAATATTACTATAACTTTTTATCCTCCTTATGATGTTGTTGATGATTTAGGATTAGAAAATGATAAATTAAGAGATTTCTTACAAAAAGAATTAGATGGAAAGAAGGAATGATTTTTGAGTATTTTAGATATGAAATTTTTTCGCTTTTTAGGATTTAAAAAGAAACCTAATGCTCCTTGGAGTAAATATTATCATAAGAAAGATATGGATTTATTTGTTCCAGATATTTCTTTATATGAACATTTTTTAAATAGGATGAAGAATTATCCTAATCGTAATGCTTTTGATTATTTTGGAACTAAAACGACTTATTCAGATTTAGTTAAAAAGATTGATTTGTGTGCTAAGGCATTTTTAAGTTATGGGATAAGGAAAAATGATGTAGTAACTATTTGTATGCCTAATACTCCAGAGGGGATTATTTCTTTTTTAGCATTAAATAAAATTGGGGCAATTTCTAATATGGTTCATCCTCTTGCTAGTGAAAATGAGATTAAGAATGATTTAAATGAAACTGGTAGTGTGATGATGGTTCTTATTGATATTGATTATGAAAAGATAAAGAATATTATAAATGATACAGAAGTTTATAAAGTTATTGTTGTTAGAGCTAGTGATTCTATGCCATTTTTTATGAAATTGGGTTATAATTTAACTGTTGGTTTAAAAACTGAACTTCCTCGTAAAAATAGCAAATATATTTATTGGGAAGAGTTTATAAAAAATGTTTCTACTTATCAAAATGATTATCATTATGTAGGTAAAAAAAATACACCTGCTGTAATGCTTCATAGTGGTGGTTCTACTGGTACACCTAAGGCAATTGTTTTATCTAATGGTAATTTTGTTACGTTAGTAGAACAATCTCGAATTGTTTTTGATGAGTTGGAAGTAGGAGATAAATGTCTATCTATCATGCCAATTTTTCATGGATTTGGTTTAGGTGTTTGTGTATATACTCCTCTTTGTGTAGGGGCTGAATGTATTTTAATTCCTCAATTTAAGGCAGATGAATTTGATAAGATTTTAACGAAGTATCGTCCTGAATTTGTAATTGGTGTTCCTACTTTATTTGAAGCAATGATGAAGAGTGAGCGAGCAGATAGATTGAAATTAAATTATATTAAGTATATTATTTCAGGAGGAGATACTTTAAGTTTAAGTCTTGAGAAAAGAATTAATACATTTTTAAGGGATCATGGTTCTAGTACAAGAATTGTTCAAGGTTATGGAATGAGTGAATGTTTAGCGGCTATTTGTCTAGGGTTTAAAAATATTTTAGAGTATGGTTCTATTGGTGTTCCATTTCCTGGTTGTTATATTGGAATATTTTCTCCTGAAGATAAAGAAATGCCTTATGGAGAAGAAGGAGAAATCTGTATTAGTGGTCCTAATGTTATGTTAGGTTATTATAATAATGAGAAGGAAACAAATGCTGCTCTACATATTCATGATGATGGGAATGTTTGGCTACACTCAGGAGATTTAGGGGTAATGAATAAAAATGGCTTTATTAAATATACAGGAAGATTAAAAAGATTAATTATTTGTTCTGGCTATAATGTTTATCCTGTTCAAATTGAAGAATTATTAGAAACACATCCTGCAGTAATGCAAGCTACAGTAGTAGGAATTCCTCACCCCTATAAACAGCAAGTTCCTAAGGCTTTTATTGTTTTAAATAAAGGTTATAAAGAGAATGATTCCCTAATTCAAGAATTAAAAAAATTAGTAGAAAAAAATCTTCCTAAGTATTCTAAAATATATGAATATGAATTTAGAAAGTCACTTCCTAAAACAATGGTTGGTAAAGTAGATTTTAGGCGTTTGCAAGAAGAAAACAATCGGAAGAGAAGGGAAGAAAATCATGAAAAGAAAAAGATTTAAGGGAGAAATAGGTTATATTATTTTAACTCCAATTATGCGCGTATTATTTCGATTGTATTATCACCCTAAAATTATCAATCGTGAAGTCATTCCTAAAGATGGTCCAATTTTAATTGTAGGCAATCACAAACATGTATATGATCAATGCCTTACCATTATGGCAACAAAAAGAGTAATTCATTACATGGCAAAAAAAGAATACTTCGAGGGAAAACTTGCCTGGTTTTTTAAGCTGGTTGGTTGCATTCCTGTAAATCGTCAAATTAAGGATAAAGATGCTGTTAATCAGGCTTTAGATGTTTTAAATCATGGAGGAGCAATTGGCTTATTTCCCGAAGGAACAAGAAATAAAACCAAAGATAAATTTTTACTTCCTTTTAAATTTGGAACCGTATCTATGGCAAAAAAAACAGGAGCTACGATTGTTCCTTTTGGTTTAACAGGAGACTATTGTTTTAGAAGTCGTAATTTAATGATTCGCTATGGAACGCCTTTTCAAGTAGGAGATATGTCTTTAGAGGAGGCAAACGAAAAACTTTATCATGAAGTAGAGAATTTAATGAAAGAGAATTTAAAGAAAAGTTAAATTTAACTAACTGTTGACTTTTCTTTTTTTTATGTATAATAATATTTGCTAAAAAAGGGGATGTAATTATGAGATGTAAGAAGGATGATTCTATTGAGCAATTAAATTTATCTGTAAAGACAATTTTTGAATTGAAAAGAAATGGAATAGAAAAAATAGAGGATTTATTGGCATGTAATGAGGAGCAATTTGTAAAATTTCGACATATTCATCACGGAAGATGGAATGAGATTAAGAATGCTGTTCATGCTCTTGGATTTATATTTGTCGATGAGGATATTTCTATATTAGAGGAACCAAATAATTTTTTAGAACAAGATATTTCTACTTTGGGATTATCTTTAAATCCTTTGAAAGCATTATTAAATGCAAAGATTTATACTGTTGGAGAACTTTTATCTTATTCATCTAATGATTTGAGAAAGTTGCCATTTATTGATTATACTAATCTTAAGTTTATTAAAAATGCTATTCATGCTAGGGGAGTAAAACTTTTAGATGAAAATGATAGTTTACTTTATGAGAGAATTCAAAATATTCAAATAGAACTATTTTTATTAAATAAGAAGAAAATAAAAGAAGAATTAACGGAATTTAAAATAGAAGATTTAAATTTATCTAATCGATTGTATCTTCTTTTAAAGCGTCGTAATATTAATACTGTTTCTGATTTGCTTTCTTATAATATTATGTCTTTAAGTAAGGTAAATGGGTTAGGTTTTAATCATATTCAGAGTCTTATTCAAGCACTTTCTTGTTATGGATATCATTTTTCTGATGAAAATTCTGTTGTACTGACAAAATCTGGGTGGATTAAGAAAAAGAAACATAAAAATTTTTAAGAACTTAAAAGGTTCTTTTTCTTTGACAAAAAGTAGAAGAATATGATTGTAATCTTAATAAAAATCATTTATACTAGAAATATATCATAGGAGGAGTATAGATGAATAATATTTACAATAAAAAAAATTGGGTTTTAGTATTTTTAAGTATTTTACTTTTTGTTTTAGTTATTATATATATTAAAGTAGATAAGTTTACTTATGCTTTTTCTGAATCTGTTAGTTCTGGAGAATATGTACTTAATCCAGATTGGGTAGAATATAGTAGTTTATCTAATGAGGAACAATCAAAATATGAGGTAATTCCAGAAAAGTTTATTTATCCATATAAAGAAAATGATTCTTCTAAAATTAGTTTATTTAGTATTAATGATGCTGATGACTACCCAAAGTATTATAATTTAAATGATGATGGTTATTCTACTCCTCCTGATGATCAAGGAAGTTTAGGTATTTGTTGGGCTTTTGCCACTGCTAGTTCTATAGAAACTTATTTATTAAAAAATGAAATTTCTAATATTAAGAATCCTATTAAGTTTTCTACTAGGCAATTAGATTATGCTAGTGTTCATAAAGATTATATTATAGAAGGGTTTAATCCATATCAAATGGTAGAAAGAGTTTATCCTGGTAGTGCTGCTAGGTTTAATACGCCGTTTTTGTTATTATCGTATGGTATTTCTCCTGTTACAGTAGATAAGTTTAATGATTCTATAGATGATATGGGAAAAAAGAGTATTAGTGAGGTAATTAATTTAGATAATGTAGAATATAATGTTGATAGTTATGTCAATTATGGTACAATTAGTGATTATAATTCACAAGATGTTAGAGAATCATGGATAAAAGAAATTAAAAATCATCTTTTAAATTATGGCTCTGTTGCAATATCAGTAAAGGGTTCTACTCCTTATTCTGCAGGAAGTTGTATTCATGTTAATGAAGATAAGTCTAATTTTCTTATTAATCAGAATGGGGAATGTAATGAAACTGGTGACGGTGGACATGCTATGGCAATTATTGGTTATGATGATAATTATACTTATCAATATTGTCGATTAGATTCTACGACATCTAATGATTTAACGAATTGTGATAATATTGTATCTGGAAAAGGAGCATTTATTTTAAAAAATTCTTGGGGGAATTCTTATCCTTATCCTTATTTAGCTTATACTTCTAATGTAAATGGTAGTTATGGAATAACAGGGGTATCTAAAAAGAATTGGGATATTAATTATGATGTTACTAAGGAAAATGAAGGAATTTATGGTGATGGTTTAAGTCAGATTACTTATTATAAGAGTGATAAAGAGAAAGAATTATTAAAGAGGGTATCTTTTTATTCTGTTAGTAATGGTAATAAAGAATATAAAGTATATATTAGTAGTAATGGAAAAGATGATTATCGTTTTATAGGTTCTTTAACTACAGATAAGGTTGGTTTAAATAGTATTAGTATAGAGGATGATGTTATATTAGATAGTGATAAATTTTCAATTAAAATTACTTCTTCTAATGGTTATATTGATAAAATTTTTGCTTATACGAAAGAAGTTACTACTTCAGATGAATTAATGATTGATACAATGATTAAGGATAAAAAGGAATATGAAATGAATGATTCTGAATTATTAATTTATAGTGTAACAAAGAATATTGTTAATGGAGGAAAGATAGATTATCAATTATTTGATGAATCTGGTAATGATATTACTAATCTTTTAGATATTTCTAAAAATTATAATTTAAATTATCAAGTAAAGCCTACTATTAAGATTAAAAGTGTTTTACCTCAGGGAAATTTAGTTTTAAAAACCTTATATAATGGAGTAGAAGTAGATAATGATATTTTAAAAGTAAAGTCTTTAAAAAATTTATGGTCTGGAGGAAATGGGACAATTAATGATCCTTATTTGATTAGTAATGTAGATGAGTTTAAAAAAATATTTACTAATGAAGATTATTTAAAAGTTAATTATAAATTAGTGAATGATTTAGATTTTTCTTCAGTTAAAGATTGGGATGCTGGGAATATTTCTAATTATCAAGCTTTTTCTGGAACTTTAGATGGAGATAATCATATGATTATGGGACTTAGTGCAAATAGTAATATTCCTTCTCTATTTTATTCTTTAAATAAGTCTACGATAAAGAATATTGTTTTTAGTGAGATTAATTTAGAAGTAAAAGAATCAGGATGGGGAAATTTACTTTCAATGATGGCTCATGATTCTATTATTGAAAATATTATTATCACAAAGTCAGTAAAAATTATTGGGAATGCTTCTTATGCTGGAGGTTTAATAGGCACATCTTATAATACTTCATTTGATAGAATTGCAACATATGCTACTATTAATACGAATTATGAATATGATGGTGTTGCTTCTGGTATAGTTAATAAAGGATATGGAGTTAAATTAAATGAATGTTATAATTATGGCTCTATTATAGCTAAAAAAAGTATAGTAGGTGGTTTAGTTGGTATTTTAGGAAATTATTCTAATGAGGAAGGATTGCTTCAAAATAGTTATAATTTTGGAAATATTTCTTCTAGTCTTATTGGTGGAGGATTAGTAGGAGAAGGTGAGAATTCTGTTTTAGAAAATACTTATAATGTTTTTTCTAAAGGATTAGGAAAGAATATTGGGAATATTATTGGTTCTTCTTCTTATATGGGAATTAAGAATAGTTTTTACCAAGAAGATTACGGCAATGCTTTAACAAAAGATGTCAATAATTCTACTACTTTAGTAAATGTTATGGGAAAGACAAGTGATCAATTAAAGGCTAAAAATACTTATTTAAATTTTGATTTTGATGATATTTGGGAGATTAGTAGTAATAGTTATCCTAGTTTAAGGAATATAAGATATTTATATTTAACGGATATTGAAGTAGAGAAAGAAATTCATTTAGAAGTAGGAGAGAAAAAAGAAATAGATTTATCTTTTAAACCTGATAGTGCTAGTAATAAGAAAGTTCGCTATGAAGTAGAGAATTCTGATTTAATTCAATTAGATGATAATAGGATTACTGCTTTAAAGAAGGGAAATACTATATTAAAGATTTATGCTTTAGATGGGAGTGGTCTTGTTAAAGAAGTTCCTATTTCTATTACTTTAGAGGAAATTAATTTAGATGATTATGAAGTAATGGAAGAAAGTTATTTAAAGATAGGAGAAAATTATACACCAGATGTTTTTAAGAATAATATTTATCAAGGAAATAAATTTCAAATCCATATCTCTAGTAAAAATCCTTATATAGGAACAGGAGATAAGATCAGTATTTTTAATCAAAATAATACGCTAAATAAAGAGTACACTGCTGTTATTTTAGGAGATATTACTGGTAATGGTATTATTGATATTGGAGATGTTGCTAAGTTATATCAACATATTAGAGGATCATTTGAAATGAAAAAGGAATTTATTTTAGCGGGAGATGTTTATAGAGATTCAAAACTAGAATTAAATGATGTTGCTAAATTATATCAATATGTAAGAGGCGGAATAGATAGTTTGGAGGGAGAAAGATGATGAGATATCGATTATGTTTTTTTGTTACTGTATTTCTTATTTTTCTTTCTCCTGTTTATGCAGATACTTCTCTTTCTTTAGCGTGTCCTAATACTAGTACTGTTGGTAGTACAATAAATTGTAATGTAGTTGTTGATAGTGATATTGATTTGTCGGCTGTTGGCACTAGATTAAGATTAAGTAGTAATTTAGAGTTAGTAAAATTTACTACAGATTCTGTTTGGCAAGGAACTGGAGATAATGGAAATATTCAATTGTATACTTTTCCTAACCAAAAAGGAAAGGTAAATCTTGGGGTAGCATCTATTAAAGTTTTGGAAAATCAAAATTCTAGTACAGGAACAATTTCTTTAGAAAATACAACTTTTTATGGAGATAATTTTAATGGGTTTAATGGTAAGAATGTTTCTTTTAATATTAAAGTTTTATCTACAAATAATTATTTATCTAGTATTACTTTAGATAAGGGAAGTCTTACTCCTAATTTTAATAAAGATACTTTAAATTATCAAGTAACATTAGATAGTAGTAATGTTACAATAGGGGCTGTTTCTTTAGATAAAAAAGCAACAGTAAGTGGAGTAGGTAATAAAGAATTAAAAGAAGGCAAAAATACTTTTGTCATTACTGTTACCAGTGAAGCTGGAGAAAAACGTGAATATCAAATTGTGATTACTAGACCAGTAAAGAAACAAGATAATTCTGAAAAGAAAGAAGATAATATTAAAAATCCCTCTAATAATGAAGAAAAAAAGAATTCTAATACTTCTTCAGATACAGAAACAAGTTCATCAAATCAAGAAAAGAAAGATGAATTAAAGTTAAGAGAGTTAGTAGTAGATGGATATTCTCTAGATTTTCAGAAAGATAAAAATACTTATTCAGTAATTCTTTTAAATGATGAGAAGAAATTAGAAATAAAAGCAATTGCTTTTTCTGATGATATTAAAGTTACTATTTCTGGTAATGAAAATTTAAAAGTGGGAGAAAATAAAATTTCTATTCTTTTAGAAGATAAAGAGGAAAATAAAAATACTTATACTATTATTGCTACGAAGAAAAGTCAGGTTTGTGTGATTAAAGATATTAAAGTAGCAGGATATAAGTTTAATTTTGATTGTAGTAAGTATGAATATCAATTATCTATTAAAGATGAAGATAAATTAAATATAGATGTTGTTCCTACTAATGAGGATACTAAAATTAATATATATCATAATGATAATTTAAAAGATGGAGATATAATTACAATTTCAGTAAAGCATGGAGATAATGAGTATCAGTATTTGATTAAGATTTCTAAGAAAGAAGAAAATAGTACTATAATTACAAATAATAAAAAAGTCCTTATTTTAGGTGGAATAGTTATTGTTGGATTATTGTACTTAGTAGGAAGGTTTATTTTAAAGAAAAAGTTTTTCTCTAAGTCTAAGGAGATTTAAAGATAATTAAAAAGGACAGTTTTAGGAATTATATTCCACGTTGTCCTTTTTTTTATTATTAGTTTTTTCTAAATTAAATATTTTTTCTAGATCTTTTTTGTCTGATATAAATGATACTAATAGCAGTATACTTATTATTATGTAATTAATTAGAGAAATATTCCATTCTGAATCTATAACATATTTGCTAGGGTCGTTAGGATTATACTTTACTGTTGCTGTTTTTTTAAAAAGTGAGCGTTTATTTTCTGAGTTTGATGTTCCTAAATAGGTAATGCCATTTACTGTATATTCATATTCAGCAGTACATAATTCACTTCCTTCATCATAGTAGCAATTTTTATAATCTATAAGTTTTCCTTCTGTTTTTAAATAATTCTTAGTTTTATTGGCATCGGACATATTAATATATACCGTAAGACCAATAATAAATAAAAAGCCTAAAATAAATGGACTGAATATTATCAAAAGTATTCTAGTTATTAGTTTTCTAGCATTATTTTGCATTATATTTTTTTGTTGTTCATTGTAGATAGGCTTTGAATTGATATTATTTAATTCTGTGTTACAGAACTCACATCTTATGTTTGTATTTTTATTTTCTTTTCCACAATTTGGACATTGAACGGTATTCATTTTTCCTCCTTTTTTTTATTATTAAGTGAAAAGTGGCTACCATGAGCCACCTCCACCTCCACCAGAACCACCACCTGATGATCCTCCACCAGATGATCCTCCACTTGATGAACTGTAAGTCATTGTTGTTTGAGCAGTATTCATTGTAGAGTTTATGAATGATCCGAATGCTATTGTATTAAATCCACTAGGACTATCATACCAAGAAGGAGCTTGCATAGAAATCGTTTCAAATTTTTTAATCCATTTGTCTGATACTCCTAAAACATAGGCATATGGTAGAATATTATAAAAATATGTTGGATTTTGCATTACTAATGATTCTAATTTGTCTTTTTCTGCTGTTTGTAGAAATTTTTTAAATCCGTTTAATTTTCCTAACATTTCATTGCCATATGGTGTTCTTTTTGGTAAATAACTTAAGCATATAACCATTCCTGCAATACATGCTAATCCCCAAAAGTATTCTATTAAATAAATTGAGTCTTGTTTTAATGTTGGAAATACTATAAATGCCCATGGAATACCACCAAAACCTAATCCCCAGATAAGTCCAAATATTATGGTTTGTATTTTTGAGCGTTTTGGTTTACCATTTGTATAAACAGTTTGTGTTTCTCCAAATACTAATTTAAATAAAACCGTGAAGCCAAGTCCTGGAAATATTAGTGCTATTAATAATTTATCAAAATTTCCATAGTTAAAAATTGGAGGAATAGTAATTAGGCAATATGTTATACTAATCATTAGTATAATGAATATCTTTTTATTTGATGATGATTTTTCAAAAATTTTGTTTATATTCTCTTTAGAATTAATGTTATCTAATATTTTATTTGTAGTGATATAGAAATTATCATATAAATCTTTTGATGTAACTTCATTGATATTTTTTGGAGTTGACTTTTCTTTAGATTTATTAAATAAAGAATTTAGTGTTGGTTGTTTGGTAAATAGACCATTAAAAAATGTTTGTTCATTAATATTATTTCCATCATATTCTTTTAGTTTTGTTATTTTAAAATCATTTGATTTAAAGAATAATTTTTTTTGTTCTATTTCAGATATTTTAATATATCCTTGATTTGCTAAATAGATTAGTAATGAAGTTACATCTTGAGACTCAGCTTTTCCTTTGTATAGGAATCCAATTTCTAGGCTATTGAATCCTTGTGGTGGATAAAACTCAACGGTTTCTATAACTTGATCATCACGACCAAATTTATACCATAATAGTATAGAAATTATTAAAAATATTATAGGAATTAATGCTAAAGTATAATTTATTATATTTGTATCTAATTTCGCTCCAATAAAATATCCTTCTTCTAATTCACATCTTATTGTTAATGCTTCGTTGGGATTAAGAATTTCGTTATAATTTCCTATTATTGTATTTTCATTAATTGTATAATTAATTTTGTCATTTTTTGTTGAACCTATTGTTCCTGATGAAAAGCCTAGTTTATTTGCATCAAATTTTTTAGGCATAGTAATCGTGAAAGTTATATTTCCGATTACTGTATCCCATTCATTTCCAATGATATTATAATATAATTCATCATAATCTTTCATTGGATCTTTTCCTAAATTATATGTATATTTGATTGTATATTTTTGTTCACCTGTTAGACTTCTGTAAGTAGATCCTATTTTTATTTTGTAATTTCCATTTTCTCGTGAAGTTTTATATTCATTATCTACACTTAAATTTGTTATTTGTGTACGATTAGTGGAGGTAGTTCCATCTAATCTTGTAATGGTATTTTTTAATGGAATAATTCTAAAGATTCCGTGTTTTGGTACATTAAAATATGCTGTAATTGTTTCTGTTATATTTAGAGTATTGTTTTCGTTAACTATAATGTTTATATCATATTTATCAATTACATAATCGTAAGAATTATATTTGCTGTTGATGCTAGGAGTTAAATTTTGGTTTGTTGTTGCGTAAACTTCTTGCAAGTTTATAATTATTAGAGATAAGGCAATAGTGATAATTAAGTAAATTTTTTTCATTATTTGTTGTACTCCTTTAGCAATTATAGTTTAATTTTGATATTTTCTCTTTCTGCTGTGTTTGCTTCGAACATTGTTTTTGAGTGATATCCAAATACTTTTGCAAAAATATTACTTGGAAACATTTCCACTTTGTTGTTGTAAATTTTAACAATACCATTGTAATATTTTCTTGAATTAGCAATGTCTTCTTCAATTTTTGCTAATTGATTACTTAAATTTTTAAAATTTTCATTTGCTTTTAATTCAGGATAATTTTCTGATAATGCTATAATTTTGCCAACGTTATTTGAGATTTGTTCATTTGCTTTAATTTTTTCATCGTTAGTCATTTTATCATAAATATTATTTCTTAGTTCTATTATTTCTTTTAATGTATCTTTTTCGTGTTTTGTGTATGCTTTTACAGTTTCAATTATATTGGGAATTAAATCCCATCTTTTCTTTAAATATACATCCATTGTAGAAAAAGCTTCTTTTACATCATTGTTTAATTTTATGAAGTTGTTATATAAAATAAATGTATAAATAATTATCAAAATAATAATTACAATAATTATATAAATCCACATATTTTCACCTCCTATTATAAATTTATTTTATCATAGTTTTAGGTTTAATTAAATAGTATTTCTTTCTTTTTTCTTTCATATATTTTTCTTGAAAGGGGGATATGATGAGAAATAATACTTATCAAGTTGTTCATCATTATGATTTATCTTCTCTTACAGTTAGAGAAGTTTTAGTTCAGTATTTTACTTTAAAAATAGAACAATATTTTAATAATGAATAATTATAAAGTAGGAATCTATTTAAGATTATCTCGTGAAGATGAGAAAGAGGGAGAAAGTAGTTCTATTACTAATCAAAGAGCACTTTTAATGAATTATATTAAAGAAAATAAATTAGTTTTTGTAGATGAATATGTAGATGATGGAGTAAGTGGAACAACTTTTAATCGAGCAGGATTTAAGAGATTAATAGAAGATATTCAGAAAAAGCGAATTAATATGGTCATTACCAAAGATACTTCTAGGTTAGGAAGAGATCATATAGAGTTTGGATATTACGTAGAAAAATTTTTCCCTGAAAATAATGTAAGATATGTTGCTGTAAATGATCAAATTGATACTTTTAAGCAGGAAAATGATATGCTTCTTTTTAAGAGTGCTTATAATGATATGTATGTTAAAGATATTTCTAATAAAATTAGAACTAGTTTATGGATTAAGAAGAAACAAGGTGAGTTTGTTGGGGCTTATGCTCCATATGGATATCGAAAAGATATTTATGATAAACATAAGTTAGTTATTGATGAAGAAGCTGCTAATGTTGTAAAGAAAATTTTTCAATTATTTACTTCAGGAATATCTATTTCTCAGATTGCTGATCATTTAACGAAGGAAAAAATATCTATTCCTAGTATTCATCAAGGAATGAATCGAGGAATTAAATCTTCACTTTTTGGAATATGGACAACTAGGACAATTACAGATATTTTAACTAATCCTACTTATATTGGTCATTTAACTCAAGGTAGGAGTAAGAAGATTAGTTATAAATCAAAAAAGAGAATTCATGTTCCTCAAGAGGAATGGATTATTAAAGAAAATAGTTGTCCTAGAATTATAGAAGATGAATTATTTTATTTTGCTAATCATATGTATAAGAAAAATATACATACTAGGGGTAGAGGAGAAGATTTATTATTAAAGGGATTTGTTTATTGTCATGAATGTGGTCATAGAATAGGTTTTCGAAAAATATCTTCAAAATATATTTATGGAGATTGTAATTATTATTTAAAATATCGAAAATATCATGCTTGTACTAGTCATAGTATTCGCTACGATTTATTAGAGAAAGTAATATTAGATGAAGTAAAAAGACTTTTAGAAAAAGAAGATATGAAGAAGATTATTGAGGATATTTATCATCAACATATAGAATATTATCAAGAAAAGCTAAGTAAAAGACTTATCTTTTTAAAAAAAAGTATAGAAATAAATTTAAAAAAATTAGATACGCTTTATGAAGATAAATTGAGTGGTTTTATTGATGGAGAGCAATATATTAGGGTAAAAGAAAAAATACTTTTGACTAATCAAAAACTAGAGGAAGAGATTATTTTACTAGAACAGAAAAATACTGATTTAGCATCTGACTTTGGGAAAAAGAAGGTGATGAAGTTTACTAATTCAATTTTATTTGATAGAAATTTATTTGGATCTTTAATTGAGAAGATAACTTTAACGAAAGATAAAGAGATTCATCTTTATTATCGGGTAAATTGTAACTTTTGAGGGTATCTGTTGTAACTCCTTCTTTAAATAAGAGTTTTAAATTTCAAAGTGATTGGCCTTATAACAATTCACAAGTTTATTTACTTAACTCTATTATAGATGATTTAAAAACAGATGAAGATAGAGAATTTAAGGTGAAGAAAGATGGCTATTTATTTACATCAACAGTAAATTATCCAAATAATAAGTCTTTAGTTAAGCAACATGTTTTAGTAGATAAGAATGGAAAAATTACTAAAGTAGAGGTAGTAGATAAGAGCGATAATGTTCAAATTGTAATGAAATTTAGTAAGCAAGAGTTAAATAAAAAGTTTTCTAAAGATTATTTTGAACTTAGTAGTCTTTTAAAGATGAATAGTAAGAAAGAAGTACCAAAGATAGATAATTCTTCTAAAGAAAAAGAAAATCAGTCTAATTCTTCTAATACAGATAGTAATCGTCAAAGTAATAGCAATAATAGCACAAGTGAGAATAATAATACAAATGAAAATAATAATACCAATAATAGTAATAATAAGAATAGTAACAGTAATGGTACAACTAACAATAATACCAATAATAATACCAATAATAATAGTAATACTAATCAATCTACAACAGAAGATAGTACAAAAGAAAAGACAACTGCTAAGATAAATGATATTGTTTATCCAATGTATTTACCAGATAATACTTATTTGACTGGTCAAGATACAGTAAAGACAAAAGATGGTAGTCGTTTGATTTTAACCTTTGGTGGAGATAAATCTTTTGTATTAGTAGAAGAAACAGCATCTACTGCAGATACTTTAGAAGTTATTCCTGTTAGTGGAAACTTTGATTTTCTATCTGATGTAATTGGAGTAATTGGAAATAAATCTTTATCTTGGCATAGTAATGGAATTGATTATTATATGACAAGTGATACTTTAGAGGTTTCTGAGTTAGTTAGTATTGCTAGATCAGTTAGTGTTTTACCAGTTAGTAAATAAAAAATTCTTCCTTTTGGGGAGAATTTTTTATTGAGAATCAAATGAATTTACATATTGATTAAATTCTTTAAAAGTTAATTGATCAGGAATTTTAGGAATTTCTGTTAATTTTCTTATATCATTTTTTTCGAATCTACTGATTGTATTTTTGATAGCTGAATCAATATTATCATATTGGTGGATACCTCTTTTTTGACGATTGGAATGTTCAAAATGATACCATTTATTTTTTTCTTTAAATAAGATAAAACAATGCATTCTTACTTCTTTTTCAAAATGATTTTCACTTTCATATCCTCTATAACAATAAAGTTTATTTTCTAAACCAATCCTATCAAAAAAAGACTTTATTATTTTGGTTTGTTCAATACAAGTACCTATTCCAAATTCTAAAATTTTATCTAAGGTACTAGTTTTGTATTGTTCTCTAAAGTGTTTTAAGTTATTAAAGTGTAATTTATCTTCGTTATCTACCCAACCATAGGTGATATTTTGATTCATAAAATCCATTAGTTCATTAGGCGTTTGAATGGCTAAAAATTCTTTCTTTCTATTTTGGTTTTTATCGTATGTAATGATATTGCCATCATCAATAATATAAAATGGTTGATTACCAAATACTTCAAATTTTCCTTCATCATAGTAAAGCATATCTTCTTTAGGAAGAGCAAAGATAATTCCTTTTTTAGAAAATTGTAGTAAATATTTATTGTTTAGAGCTTTTTTTTGTTGAAATTGACAAATGAGGCTAAAATTACTGATGAGATTTAGTCCCATTAAATAAGATCTCTTTTGGTGATTTTCGTTTATATTTATACATTGACCTAGTGCTATTGAACTTGTATTTTCACTTATAATAATTCCATCATTTTCAATAAATTGGTTGATTTTTCTTGCAATATTACCGTTCATTAAACCTTTTAATAGTTTAGAAGGATTTTCTTTTTCTAGAAATATTGCGGAATAATTTTCTAATGGTAAGTTTATTAATTCATCTTTAGAATGGATTATTTTTATTTTTAGAACAGGAATATCTTTAAGAATCATTTTTACTTTTGGATGAGTATTTTGTCTCTTTTTTGTAAGTGAAATATATAGGATAGGTTTATTATGATTAATGATTGTATTTATTTTATTCTTTGCTTCGTTTGATTGAGTTTCTTCAACTCCACCAAATAAAAATATTTTCATTTTTTCTTCTCCTTAAAAATTCATCTAAAAAAATTATACTATATAAAATGTTTTTTTTCTATCTTTACTTTATTCTTTACTTTTATATTAGTTCATTTGAAGTATTTTTTTCTTTTAAAAAATTTGTCATTTCTTCTTTTGTATGAATTAAAAGTTAGACTCATAAAGTTTATTAGGTGATAGGAATGAACGGACTAGGAAAAAAAGAAGTAGAAGAATCTAGAAAGAAATATGGTACTAATGAAATAACTGCTTTAAAGAAGGATACTTTTTTTAGTTTATTTATTGAAAGTTTGGGAGATCCAATTATTAAGATTTTGTTAATTGCTCTTGGGATTAAGACTGTTTTTCTTTTTCGAGATTTTGATTGGTATGAAACAATTGGTATTGTTATTGCAATATTACTTGCTT
Organism: uncultured Bacilli bacterium; assembly: GCA_934162265.1. GTDB lineage: Bacteria > Bacillota_I > Bacilli_A > RF39 > UBA660 > RUG11198. Next base: position 32,574 of record CAKPHZ010000015.1, read on the forward strand.
CTTTGATTTCTACCATTAGTGAATATGGATCTTCTAAGGCATTTGACCGAATGATGAGGGAAGCTTCAAGAATAAAATGTCGGGTAAAAAGAGAGGGAAAGAAGAAAGAAATTTTTGCTTCTGAATTAGTAGTAGGTGATTTATTGTATTTAGAACAAGGAGATAAAATTGGAGCAGATGGATTAATTATTAAAGGAGAAGTAGAATTAGATGAATCTATGATTTCAGGAGAAGCAAATAGTGTAGTTAAGAAGGAAAAAGAAATTATTTATCGAGGCTGTACAGTTTATAATGGGTATGCAATTGCAAGAATCGATAAAGTAGGGAATCAAACTTATTATGGAAGAATGGTAGAAGAATTAGGTAGTGGTAGTGGAACTTCTCCTTTAAAAGAAAGACTAAATACATTAGCCATTCAAATTAGTCGCTTAGGTTATATCGGTGCTTTTTTAGTCAGTATTAGTTACTTATTTAGTAAAATTGTTATAGCAAATTCTTTCCAACTTTCTAAAATTCTTGCTACTTTAGGAATTTTTCCTTTAATGTTTGCCTATCTTTTACATGCTTTAACCCTTAGTGTTACTGTAATTGTAGTAAGTGTTCCTGAAGGACTTCCTCTTCTGGTTAATTTGGTTTTATCTTCTAATATGAAAAGAATGCTAAAAAGTCATGTACTAGTTAGAAAATTAGTTGGTATTGAAACCGCAGGTAGTATGAACTTATTATTTACGGACAAGACTGGTACAATTACTAAAGGAAAATTAGAAGTAGTAGAGTTTATGCTAGGTAATGGAAAAAAGTATATAGATGTTTCTTTTTTATCTAATCGCTATCAAAAGATTTTTAAGGATAGTTTAGTTTATAATAACGAAAGTACTTATGATGCAGATGAACATAAGATAATTGGAGGAAATCTTACGGATCAAGCAATTTTAAATTATGTTCGCTTAAAGAGACGGAGTAGTGTTTCTATTTTAAAAGAAGTACGTTTTACTAGTGAGAAAAAATATTCTTATGTTGATGTAATAGATGATAAAAAGAAATATCGCTATGTGAAAGGAGCTCCAGAAGTACTTTTAAAATATACCAATCGCTATTTAGATGAAGAAGGATTTAAAAAATTGTTGTTTCAACAAGAAAATATCTTAAAAAAAGTCAATAATTTAACAGAGAAGGGAATTCGTGTACTTGCCGTTTGCTATAGTGAGAATTGTTCTTCTACTTTAAGTGATTTAATTTTAGTTGGCTTTTTACTAATTAAAGATGATATTCGAGAAGAAGCTTATGAGGGGGTTAGATTGATTCAACATGCTGGTGTCCAAACAGTGATGATTACAGGAGATAATCTAGGGACAGCTTCTTCTATTGCTAGAGAAGTAGGAATTTTAGATGATGAGAAAGTTATTCTTAGTAGTAATGAGCTTTCTTCTCTTTCAGATAGTGAGGTAGAAAAAATACTTCCAAAGCTTGCTGTTTTATATCGAGCTCTTCCCAAAGATAAGAGTAGATTAGTGAATATTGCTAAGGGAATGAATTTAGTTGTAGGAATGACTGGTGATGGGGTAAATGATGCAATAGCATTAAAACGGGCTGATGTTGGTTTTGCTATGGGAAGTGGAACAGAGGTAGCTAAGGAAGCAGCGGATATTGTTATTTTAGATGATAATATTTCATCTATTGCTTCTTCTATTCTTTATGGGAGGACAATTTTTAAAAGTATTCGGAAATTTATTATTTTTCAGCTTACCGTAAATCTTTGTGCAGTTACGATTTCTATTGTTGGTCCTTTTATTGGAATAGGTGCTCCTGTTACCGTTATCCAAATGCTTTGGATTAATATGGTAATGGATACCTTAGCTGGCCTTGCTTTCTCTTTTGAACCTCCTCTTAAGGAATATATGGAAGAATCTCCTAAAAAGAGAGAAGAAAAAATTATTAATCACTATATGTTAAATGAAATTTTAGTAACAGGAATTTATTCTTCAATTCTTTGCCTTCTTTTTCTTAAACTCCCCTTAATTACCAATTACTTTAGAAAAAATGCCGATAATCGCTATTTATTAACAGCCTTCTTTGGATTATTTATTTTTATTAGTATTTTTAATAGCTTTAATGCAAGAACAGTTCGGTTGAATATACTTTCTAATATTTTTAAAAATAAAATGTTTATTGCAGTGACTTTATTTATTGTTATTGTTCAGATAGTAATGATTTATTATGGGGGAAATTTATTTCGTACTTCTGGACTTTTACCACGAGAATTCTTTATCATGCTAATGATTTCTTTTAGCGTTATTCCTATTGATTTTCTTAGAAAAATGATTTATCGTAAGTTTAATTTTAAAGTTGAAATATGAAAAAAATACTTATTTAGAATTTTCTTTTTACTAAGAATTATTCTAGTTAAGTATTTTTTGCCTATAATTATACCATATACATATTATTATCTGGTTCATTTGTAAAACTTTGGTTTGTATAAGGAGTTTCAATTCTTGTTAATCTTTGATCTAATCTTTTTACTTGACGCTCTAATCTTGAAATCCTTTCATTCATATCATTTACTTGACTGTTCATATAGTTATTTTGATTCATTCCCATAGGTGGAAATATTTGTGGTTGTTGAAAGGATTGATTTGGTGGTATCATTCCACTATAACCATAACTGTTATAAAACATATCTCTTCCGTCCAATATCTTCCCTCCTTATCTTTATTCATTTTATTATATGTGAAATTTTTTGATATTGTTATCTTTTTTGTTATTTTTCTTTTAAATTAATGAGATATTTGAATTTCTGGTAGATTTATTTTTCAAAAAAGTGATAATAAGTAGTGATAATCCACTTGTTTATTTTGTAAAATTATGCTATAATATTAAACTGTTTAAGGGGGAATTTTTATGTTAGCTAAGGATATTGCTCAAGGAATTATTAGAGGTAATTATTCTAATTTAGATAAATATAGTACTTTTCATCAAGAATCGTTCATTTATAAAAAAACCAATGAAAAATTATATGAAATTTTTGATTTACTTTTGAATAAAGATAAGATTTTATCTGTAATTGGGAGTGGAGATCAAATTCTTAATTCTGTACTTACTAATCCTTCTAAAATAGATGCCTTTGATATTAGTGTTTTTCCTAGATATTTTTTAGAATTTAAAATTGGGGCAGTTAAAGGATTAAGTAGGGAAGAATATCTTCAATTTTTCTTTGGTACTACTATGACTACTTTAGATGAATATTATGATGATTTGTATTTTGAAAAAATTAGTCCTAATTTGGATGAAGAAGTTAAAGATTTTTGGGATTATTTATTTGAATTTAATGATTGGTATGATATTTATCATTCTAGTTTATTTTCATCTGAAAATATTAATGATGATTATGCTTTGAAACAAAATAAATATTTAGGAGTAGATGAGTATTATCAATTAAGAAAAAACTTGAGTACTGTTAAGATTAATTATATAGAAAGTGATTTACTTAATTTAAATATTCAAGATTCTTATGATTTGATTTATTTATCTAATATAGTTAATTATGTTGCTAAGAATGATTATTTAAAGAAAATAGAAGAATTTAGTGAAAAAAGTAAAGGGATTATTGTTACTTATATTTTTGGAGAACTTAAAGAGGCAATAACATTATTTCATGAACATTCTTCATCTCGTGAGTTTGAAGGAGATAGTGGGGTTATTATTACTAAAAGTAAAGTAAAGAAATAAAAGAAATAGATTTTTTTGGAAATAAAAAAATTCTATTTTTTTTAATAGAATTTATTTTAATGAAATAAATAATGATAATGCAAAGAAAGCAACACCTAATAGCATGGTTAATCGACTGATAAATAATTCGAATCCTCTTTCTTTTCTATTTGCAAATAATTCTGAGTTTCCACCTTGAATGATTTGTCCAGCAGATTCAGCTTTATTGCTTTGTAGTAATACAATTATAATTAACAATACTGAAATAATCAATAATGCGATTTCCATTATATTCCTCCTGTCGGTATATATTATAGCATATTTAGTATTTTTCTACAAGAATTCTCTAACTTTTTTTGAAAAAATAAGAAAAAGTGTTGACATGTTTCAGGGATATTGGTATAATTTATCTTGTCGATGGGGAATTAGCTCAGCTGGCTAGAGCACTTGCCTTGCACGCAAGGGGTCAAGGGTTCGAATCCCTTATTCTCCACCATATTTTTTTTCGGGAAGTAGCTTAGCTTGGTAGAGCGCTACGCTTGGGACGTAGAGGTCGCAGGTTCAAATCCTGTCT
>CAKPHZ010000016.1 GCA_934162265.1 uncultured Bacilli bacterium
GAGCTAAATTTTAGCTCTCTCACAAAGTTCATTTATCATTAGTTTTTGGTTCCACCAACACTACTTGACAAAGAACCCTTTTTCTTGAACCTTTATTTTCTTATTTCTACATAATTCCCTGAATCAAGATAGATAATTCCTAAATGATTTTCTAATTTATCTTTAATTTGATTATATTTATTTAGGGTATTTATTTTTGTTAAGGTTATATAAACTAGATTTCCATCATTCATATATAATAAAAATCTTTCTTTATCTACTTCTACTGGTTGATATTCTATTTCTGAAATTTGTCTTAAGATATTTTTATCAATTATAGTAAATTTTTTTACAAATTTTTGATAAATTTTTTTATCTTCTATTTCATTTGTCAATGTTGGAATATCTGATAAGTTATAGGTATTATCTAATTTGTTTCCATTAGATAATATTAATTGATTAGCATTAATACAAATTGGAGTATATTCTTTGATATGTAGTTCTATGATATTTCCTAACTTTTTCTTTATTTTTACATTTTCTATGTAAGGATTACTCTTTAATTTATTTTTTATATCAGTACTTTTAGTTAGCAAAAAAGATGGATAATTAGATAATGAAGATAGTTCGATTATTTCATTATCAGAAAGAATATTATTTCCATCTATATATATATTTTTGATTGGCATTATTAGAGCGTAATATATAATAGAAATAATTATTAAAATTATTAATACTAAAATTAAAATATTTTTTACTTTTAATACCCTTTTTTTCTTCTTTTTTGCCATATTATTCACCTAATCTACAATAATTTGTTCTAAAATTAAATCAACGTTAAATTCTTTTTTTACTTCATCTTGTATTTTTTTGATTAATTTTACAATATCTTTTCCTGAAGCATTATCTTTATTTACAATAAAGTTTGCATGTTTTTCTGATACCATGGCTCCATTTAGTTTATATCCTTTTAATCCTATCTTTTCAATTAGTTCTCCTGCATACATTCCTTCTGGATTTCTAAATACAGATCCTGCTGATGGCATATCTAATGGCTGTGTTTCTATTCTTTTTACTCTTCTTTTACTAATTTTTTCTAATATTTCTTCTTTTTTACCTTTTGTTAGTTTTAAGGTTGCTGAAACGATATAATATCCTTTATTTTCCTTGAAAAAAGAATTTCGATAAGAGAAATTTAAATCATCATGACGCATGGTTACGATTTCATTATCTGGATTTACTACAGTTACGGTTTCTACTACTGAGGCAATGTCACTTTTATATGCGCCTGCGTTCATAGCAATACTTGCTCCTACCATTCCTGGTATTCCTGTTGCAAACTCTAATCCTTCAAGTCCTAAGCTTGAAGTTTCTAAAGCAAGTTTTTGTAATGAATATCCTGCTTCAACTTCTACAGTTAAATCATCAATTTTCATTTTATTTAATTTACTTAAAATAATTACTACTCCATCATAATAGTCAATATTTAAAATAATATTACTTCCATTTCCTAAAACAAGATATTTTTCTTTTTCCTTTTTTAGTTCTTTTAGTAATTCTACAAATTCTTCTTTGGTTTTAGGAAATATTAAATACTTACACTTTACATCCACTCTATAAGTATTATATCTTTTTAGGCTTGCTTCGCTTATATATTCATAGTTGTTCTTTTCAATAAAATTTTTTATCATTTAATATCAATTCCTTTAATATGTCATAAATTCTAGTTGAGGAATCTTTGATTCCTAATTTACTGACATTCTCTTTTATTTTTTTGTATTTTTCTTCATCTTCTAAAATGTCATCTATCATATGGATAAAAGATATTTTATTTAAGTCTTTTTCTTCAATCATTAAAGCAGCATCTTTTTTAACTAAATCTTCTGCATTTTTGTATTGGTGATTATTAGTAACATATGGACTAGGAATAAAGATGGTTGGAATTCCTAGTGCAGTAATTTCACTCATCGTGGAAGCTCCTGCACGTGATACCATTAAATCTGTTACTTTCATTACTGATGGTAATTCTTTGATAAAAGGAACTACTTTAACATTTGATGGAAATCTCTTTGATTTAATAGAGTCATAGTAATGTTCACCTGTTACAAATAAAATTTCATAATTTTTATTTCGAAATCCATATAAGTATTCTTCCATTTTTTCATTTACTGTTTTACTGCCTAAACTTCCCATAACGATTAAAACTAATTTTTTATCTTCACTTAATCCAAAATCGCTTTTTTTAGCGACTTTTGTTTGAATTGCTTTTTCACTGCAAGGATTTCCTGTTAAAATCACTTTATCTTTTGGAAATTCTCCTAATGTTGAATCAAAACTTACACCAATTTTATCAACATATTTGCTTAAATATTTATTTGATAGTCCTACTACAGAGTTTTGTTCATGAATGAATGTTTTACATCCCAATTTGTGAGCTGCCCAAATTACTGGTGCTGTGACATATCCACCTGCTCCAATTACAACATCTGGTTTAAATTCTTCTATTATTTTTAGACATTTTTTTCTTGCTTTTAGAAAAAGAAATAAAGTTTTGAAATTTTCTAAAGTTAGTTTTCTAATAAATCCTGTTATTTCTATCCCTTCATAAGGAATTCCTAGTGAGGGAATTAAATCTTTTTCCATTCTATTATGGGTACCTATATAAATAAATTCACTGTTTGGTTCTTCTTTTTTTATTTTATTAATGATTGCAAGAGCTGGATAAATATGTCCTCCTGTTCCTCCTGCGCTAATTACTACTCGCATTAAATTCACCTCTTTACATGTCTTATTATTATACCAAATAACTACCAAAAAAGTAAATATCTCACTATAATTATACATTAAATGAAGTTGTTTATGTCAATGTTAAATAAAATACTTACCTTTTTTGTTTTATCTTATTTGATTAATTTTTCTAATAAATCTGTTAATTGGAGTTTTGAGACCATAATTAATATTGCTGCCATACTAAGAAATGGGCCAAAGGGAATAATATTCTCTTTATCAGAAAATAAGATGATTAAAGCAACAGGAAAAGCAATGAAAGTTGCTAAAAAGATAGTACAAATTGACATTGGTAATCCTAAAACCATTCCAAATAAAAACATTAATTTTATATCTCCTCCTCCAAGAGATTCTTTTTGAAAAGCTTTATCTCCAATCCATTTTATAGCATACATGGCTAGAAAAGCACCTACTCCTGAATAAATATGATAAGCTGCTACTTCTAATCCTTTTCCAAAAATATATAAAATAGCTAATAATAAAGTAGAAAAGATTAATACTTCATCTAAAATAATCATATATTCTATATCACTTACTATAACAGTAATTAGTGCTGATACAAATACTAGTGCAATTGCTAAGTCAAAGCTAAATTTAAATGAGTGATAGCATGCTGCATATAATAATCCTGTAACAATTTCTACGATAACATAGCTAATTGGAATTTTACTTTTACATTTACTACATTTTCCTCTTAAAAATAGATAAGAAAAGATTGGGATATTTTCATACCATTTTAGATAGTGATTACATTTTGGGCAATGAGATCCTGGACTAATGATTGATTCATCATTAGAAAGTCGTGTTGCCACTACGTGAAAGAACGATCCCATTACTGCTCCTATAATAAAAAACATTACTTTATAAAATATTTCCAATGTATACCTCCTTGTCTTTATTAAACGATTTGTTCATACATACTAAACATTGGAACTACTACTGCTAATAGTACAATACCTACAATTACAGCAAGAAAAATAATCATAACTGGTTCAATTAAACTTTTTAATTGTGCAATTAAATTCTTTTGTTCTGTGTTATAATATTCCGACACTTTTGCCATCATAGCCCCTAATCTTCCGGTTCTTTCCCCTGTTAAAAGCATTTCATAGGCAATTGGTGGAAATGCCCAATTGTCTTTGAATGCTGGTGATACTCCATTTCCATTACTCAGATTAATGACAGCATCTTTAATTAAATTTTTATATATTTCATTTGAAGTTACCTTTCCCAAAATTTCCATACTATCAGTAATGAAAACATCGTAATTGATTAACGAGGCAAATGTTTTGGTAAACATGATAACTTCTTTGTAGATTACAATATTTTTTACTACAGGAATATGCATTAATGTCCATTGTGTCCAATAACGAAATGTAGTGACATTTTTATATAAAATCACTAGTATCGTGAATATTGCTATGATTACTAAAATTACATATAATAAATTTGCTGCTAAAAAATCACTGAGACTAACAATCATTGTTGTAATAGGAGGTAATTTACTCCCTATTTGTGCATACATATCTGTAAATTCTGGTACAACGAATAAAACAATATATACTAAAACAACAATAGCAATAATAAAGATAACTGTCGGATATGTCATTGCACTGATAATTTGTTTTCTATTTTCATCTATTGTTTTATAATAATCTGCCATATCATCTAGTACTCCTGTTAAGTTTCCCGTTAACTCTGAAGTTTTTATCATATTAATTAATAATTTTGGAAAAACTGCCCCTTGTTTATTTAGTGCTTCGCTAAAAGTTTCTCCTGTTGTTAATTCAAATACTAAACGATTGTATAAATTTCTTATTTTCTTATTTCTTGCTTGTTTTGCTAAAATATTAATGGAGTCAATTAAGGGGATTCCTGCTTTAATATAAGTAGATAATTGAGTTAGAAAAAAATTTAAGTCTTTATCTTTCATTTGTCTTGTTGTTAACTGTACTAATCCTAGTTTATTAAATAATTCATCTTCTTCAATTGTTAGGACATCATATCCTTGATTCATTAAAAAGGAGTGAACATCTAATTTAGAAAGTGCATCTAATTTTCCATCAGATATATTTCCTTGTTTGTCTCTAACTTTATATCGATAACGGATATTTTTGGTATTTTTAATAGCATCTTGGGGAGTTAGTTCCATTACTTTTAGTTTTAAATTTTTTTCTCTTTTTGCTTTACTTGCTTTATCATTTCCTTTTGATCCACCGATTGGTTGGTTTAAGGCTTGAATTATTTTTTTAAAACTTCCCATGATATGCCCTCCTTATTCTATTTGATAAATCTATTTTAGCACATTTTTTTCACTTTTCCTAGTCTTTTACATAGATTATAGTAAAGAGGTGAAGTGAAGATGTATAATCAACCTTTTTTTATGCCAGGATTTTCTCCATATATGATGGCACAGCCGATGGCTAGAGGAATGATGGGAGCCGCTCCTGGATTAGTAAGAGCTGGATCACTGGGGGCTGCTAGTGATGCTACTAGAGGAGCAGGATTAATAAGAAGTTTAGGGAACGGAATAGCAGGTCTTCGTTCTATTAATTGGAGTGGATTAATTAATGGAACTTCAAAAACTTTGGGAGTAATTAATCAAACTATTCCTTTAGTTAAACAAGTTGGTCCTGTTATGAATAATATGAAATCTATGCTTAGAGTTGCTTCTGCTTTTAAAGATGAAACAGATCGTTCTTATAGAAGTAAAAGAAAAAGTTATATCAATACTAATCAAAACATATCTCATCATCAACATTCTTCAAATTTAAAAGAAAATTATTCCCAACCACAAGAAAAAGTAGAGTATTCTAATCTTGAAGATTATTCCCCTACTTTCTTTGTTCAATCTTAATTCTTATCCTTTTGTAATATTTTTATACAGAAGGATTTTTTATTCTACAATTTCATTGTTTTCAAATTTAATATCTAAAAATTTTCTACTAGCTAAGAAATCACACATATGAACAAATCTTTGTTCAGCAGTTCTTGGTTTGGGTAATACTTCTTTTTTCTGGTAATTATCATATGTCCATTCTCCCATATGAGATTCTATCATTGTGCAAACTTTTCTAATATCATCAACTTCCATGGATAATTTATCTTTATTTTCCATAATTAACTTTGATATTAATAATGGATGATCAAATTTTGTATATTTACTATGTTCTATTCCACTTTTTAATCCATCATGTAGGGTTAATGCAATGATAATTAAATCTTTGTCTTTACTATCAAATTTAGCCCCTACTGTGTTGTTATTTAAAAGTTCGTATGCAATTCGTACTGCTGCTTTAGTATGGCGTACTAATCCTTTTTCTCCTAATGAAAATGATGGGTGATATTTTCCTGTAGATGATGCTGGTATTTCAAAGAAATAGTCTGGTAATAAACCAATTAATGTTTTTAAGTCTTTTCTTCTTTCGGCATCTTTTACATAATTTATTTCTGTTTTAAATATTTCTACTTTTTCTGTTTTTCTCATTTTTACCTCACTACTTTTCTATATTGATATCAATTTTTTGATAAGGAATTTCTATTCCTTCTTTATCAAATGTTATTTTTATTAGTTTTAAGACTTCCCTTTTTATTCCAACATGTTTCATCGCGGCACAATCAATCATGATTGCGTAATTGATACTGCTATCTGCAAATTCATCTACACCAAGTAATTCCATTGAGTAAACATATTTCTTTTTTACTATTTCTTCTTTTAACCCGTTTAGGATATTTTCTAAATCTTCTATTTTTGTATTATAAGCTACTGGTAAAGTTAGTACTAATTTAGTATGATTTAAATTATAATTTACTACTTTATTGAAAGAAGAATTAGATAGTATCATTACTTCTCCCGTATATGCTTTTACTTTGGTTGTTTTTAATCCTAGGGAGATTACTTCTCCTTTAAATCCGTTTATTTCTACCCAATCTCCAACAGCATAAGCATTATCAAAGATAATAAATATTCCTGCTAAAAAATCTTTAATAATATCTTGAAAAGCAAGACCTATTACGGCACCTGCTACTCCAATTGATGCTATTATACTAGTTGTATTTACTCCATATAAGTTTAGTATTAGAACAATAACAATAATTGCAATGATATACTTTATAATATTTTTAAATAAGTTGATTACGGTTTTTTTTCTTTTATCTATACCATTTCCTTTGCCAACTACGTGTTTAATATTTATTTTGCTTAAGTCATCAATAATTTTGGCAATAATTAAATAAATAATTATTCCAAAGCCAACATAAACAATTGGCATAAAAAATTTTTCACTTTGAATAAATTTTGTCATATATTCTCCTTTATTAAAATACTTATTTTTAACTTTATCTTGGTTAACTCTAATTGTTCATTTTAGGCTTTAATGATGGTTTATTCTTTGGAAGTATTTTCTGTTAAAAAGAATACTTCATACCATTTTAAGAAACTATATATTGCCCAAATCTTTCGATAATTATCTTTTACCCCATTTTTATGATCTTCTAGTAGTTTCATAATATTTTTCTTTTGGAATAATTCATCTGCAATTTCAAGAGAGAAAGTATTTTTGATTTCTTGATAAAAATCATCTTCTTTAATCCATTCACGGATAGGAACGGGAAAACCTAATTTTTTCTTTTTATAACTTTCATTTGGAATATCTTTTTTAGCAGCTTCTCTTAAGGCTACTTTAGTCGTTTTATCTCTTACTTTATATTCTTTTGGTAAAGTGGATGCTACTTTAAAGACATCTATATCCGTAAAAGGAACACGGGACTCTATCGAAAAAGCCATAGTCATCTTATCAACAATTAGTAAAATATTGTCACTTAACCAATAGCGAATATCTATGGCTAGTTTTTTATTTAATTCATTTTCATTTTTGTATTCTTGATAAGTATTTTTAACAATGTCTTTATTTTTTAAGTAATCTTTAAAATTTAAGATATCATTTAATTCATCATCATAAAAATTTCTATTAATACTTACATATGATTCTTCTAATGATTTTCCTCTTCGAATTAAATATCTGGTATATTTATTTTTGGGTAAGATTTTACAAACTGCTGCTACGCTTTTTCTAATCCATAAAGGAAGTTTGGTGTAAGGATGGTCGTCATAGCTGTTATATCCTCCAAAGAATTCATCAGCACCTTCTCCTGATAATACTACTTTTACATCTTTGCTTGCTAATTTAGATAAAAAATATACTGCAATAGAACAAGCATCCGTTGTTGGTTCATCCATGTGATAGTAAACATCAGAGATGGCTTTCATATATTCTTGTTTGCTAATTTTATCAGAAATATTGGTAATTCCAAGACGATTGGTTAAGTCTTTTGCATACTCAATTTCACTATATTTTTTATTTTCATAGCCAACTGTGTAAGTTTTATCTGGTCTTGCTAAGCTAACAAGATAGGAAGAATCGATTCCACTAGATAGGAACGATCCTACTTCAACATCACTAATTAAATGATGTTTTACACTATCTTTCATGGTTTTACTAATTTCATTTACTACTTCATCATAACTTTTATCTGTTTTAGAAAATTCTAATTTAAAATACTTATTTATCTTTTTTTTGTTAGTATTAAGATTATAAATCATATAGTGACCTGGTTCTAATTTATAGACATTTTTGAAAAAAGTTTTTTCTCCTGGAGTAAAGCTAAAGGTTAAGTATGCTCCTAACATTTCTTTATTTAATTCTTTATGAAAAAATGGGATTTCTAAGAAACTTTTGATTTCTGAAGCAAAGAGAAATCCTTCTTTGTTTTGATAATAATAAAGAGGTTTTATTCCAAAATGATCTCTAGCAATAAATAATTCATTTTTATTTTTGTCATAAATGCAAAAAGCAAACATTCCTCTTAATTTCTTTAATAAATCATGTCCCCATTCTTCATAGCCATGTACTAATACTTCTGTATCACTGTTGGTTTTAAATTTATGATTTTTTAGTTCTTTTTTTAATTCTTGATAATTATAGATTTCTCCATTGTACATGACTAAAATGCTTTTATCTTCATTATATATCGGTTGGTTTCCTCCTGCTAAATCTATAATCGATAATCTTCTTTGACCTAGTGCTAATTTTTCATCAACGTAAACTCCTTCAGCATTAGGACCACGATGTAGTATTCTATCATTCATTTTATGAATGAGTTCTTCTTTTTTTTTGATTTTACTTACTATTCCATTTATTCCACACATATCTATCCCTTACTTTCTACCACCATCAACAACAATTACTGCTCCATTGATATAGCTTGCTTTATCACTTGCTAAAAAATAAATTACTTCTGCAATTTCTTCTGGTGTTGCAAAGCGATTCATTATAATTTTTTTGATTTCTTCTTGTTTATATTCTTTGGTTAAACTTTCGTTCATTGGGGTTTCTACCCATCCTGGTGCTACGGCATTTACTCTAATATTTGGACCTAAATCAACTGCCATATCTTTTGTTAAAATATGTAGTCCTGCTTTTGAAGCATCATAATCCATACTATATGGATAATAGGAGTCTATCCCATTAGTGCTACCAATATTAATAATAAAGCCTTTATCCATTAAACTAGCAAGATATTTATAAGTCATAAAAGGACCTATTAAATTTGTACTTACTACTTTTTTAAAATCAGCAACTGTTTTATCTTCTGGTAATGTATCTATAGCAATTGCAGCATTATTAATAATTCCCGTTAATTTTAGTGAAGTATTTTTGATTTCTTCTTTCATTCTTAGAATATCTTCTTCTTTCGTAATATCTACTTTAATTTTTAATACTTTAACTTGATAAGTAGAAGTAATTTCTTCTGCTAATTTTTGGGCTTTTTCTTCATTTTGATGATATTGAAGAACAATATTATAATGATTTTTAGCAAATAATTTTGCCGTTGCTGAACCTATTCCTGAACTTGCTCCTGTTACTAAGACAACTTTATTATCCATTTGTTATTTCTCCTGTTTTAGTATCTTTTTCTATTCCAGGAAATTCTTCTATCTTTCCTATATTTTTGTAAAGATAAGTAACTTTATATTCTTCTTGTTTTTTTACTTGTTCTACAATATTAATCATAGGAGCATAATCTACTTCTACTGTAACTACATTATCTTCAATTACAATTTCAAAAGAAAGTTCTGTATCTTCTTGATAAGTTTTGATGATATCTCTTATCTTTAAATGATATTCATATTCTTTTTTTCCACTAGAATAATTGGTTACATGATCTAAACTGGCATTTTTTAATAAGAGATTAAGCATATCAAATTCAATAATATCTTCATCTATTTCTGAATAAACTGCCTCTTTTTTTGATAAAGTATAATTATCTAATTCATTTAGATAGTAATTATTATCTTCTTTAAGGAAGTAAGTTGTTGAGCCGTTTGCTTCTTTATTAATTATCATTTTATTTTGATAAGTTTTTCCCCAATAGTGGGTTTGGGTGTTTGCCTCTTCTCCGTTATCATTTTTACTTTTTGAAGAAACAACAACATCATATTCATAATTAGTTCCAATGTCTTTTAGCCATTGTCCTAATTCTTTATCCGTTTTAGTTTCTATATTGTTATTTTCTTTAGTGGTAATATTATCATTATTTTTAGTCGTTGTATTACTTAGCTTTGTATTTTTTGTTCCTATACTTGCTATATTTAAATATACAATTAAAAATAAGATGAACAATCCATATCCTACTAATTGAACTTTAGCTTTATACTTTGGATCATTTTTATATTTTTCTTTGAAGGTTTGATTTTCTGTTTCTTGTTCATTAGTTGATTTTCCTTCATTCAATTTTTCTTTATTTAATTCTTTTTCACTTAAATTCTCTTCTTTATTCTTTTTCATTATTAAACACCTTACCTAATAATTTTTTTCCATGGATACCATGTAAATAATCTTTTACTAAACATCTCTTTTTTCCTTCTATGCCAATATCAATTAATTTAATTGCTCCATCTTGACACATTACAGAAATACTTTCTTCATCTATATTTACAATTTTTCCAGGATCACCTTTGAAGGTTTTATCTGTTATTAATGCTTGATAAATTTTTACTCTTTTTCCTTCTAAGAAGGCATATGCCCCAGGATTTGGACTTAATCCTCTAATTTGATTATAAACTTCTATTATTTTTTTATTAAAATCTATTTTCATTTCTTCTTTCGTAACATTTAGGGCAAAGGTTACTTTACTTTCATCTTGTTTAGTATAAGTGGCGGTTTGATTTAAAATAGTGGGAATGGTTTCTAGTAATAAGTCTCTTCCTAGGTAAGATAGTCTTTCATATAAAGTTTCTAAATTTTCATCTTCTTTGATGAAAGTACTTTTTTGTTTAATGATATCTCCTGCATCCATTTTTAAAGTTGTTTTCATGATAGTAATTCCAGTTTCTTTATCACCATTCATCATCGCCCAATGGATAGGGGCTCCTCCTCTGTATTTAGGAAGAAGTGAACCATGAATATTGATACATCCATATTTTGGATAGTCAATGATTTCTTTTGGAATGAATTGTCCATATGCACATGTTACAATCATATCTGGTTTACAGTCTAATACTTTTTCGTAATTATCTTTAATACTTTCTGGTTGATAGATAGGAATTTCATATTCTAGGGCTACTTTTTTTACCTCTGGATAAATTACTTCTCCATGTCTATTTTTCTTTCGGTCTGGTTGACATACAACCATTACTACTTCATAATTTTCAATTAGTCCTTTAAGTGCTGGTACAGCAAATGATGGAGTTCCCATAAAAACAATTCTTAAATTTTCTTCTTTTCTTATATTATCAAAAGAAATTGTATAGTCTCCTAAATTAATTTCTTCATTTTTGTTAAAGTCTTGTCCTTTTCTATAAGTTGCCAATTCTATCACCTAACTTTCAAGTAAAATTATACCAAAAAAAAAGGAAAAATACTACCTGATTTTTCCTAGTTATTACGAATTCTAGTAATATAACGATTTACATTACCAGCCCATGCTGGGTTTTCCGCATATTTGGGATTCATGGTATCTGCTGTGGTTAGTCCATAAGCTACATAGTTTCTACTAATATTGTCAATGAATGCTCTAATTCCATCATCTAATGTATTAAAGTATCCATAGCTTCCACAACCAGATCCTTTCATGCCTCCTACATTATTACAAGACTTAACTAAATTGCTACAATTCCAGTTACAACCTGTTTCTTCTAATGATATTGCTGCAGCTAAATAAGGATCTACTCCTTTTTCTAAAGAATATGAAGCATATAAATAACCTTTTCCGGATAATTCATTTTTAAATGAACGATCGAGTTTGCTTGCTAATTCGTCTAAGGTTAATCCTTCATATACTGCTTCCTGCTGCACTACTGTTTCTTGTTGTGGTTGTTCAGTTTGTTGTACTTCATTTGTAGTATTTGTTACAGTACTAGTATTATTATCCTCTTTAAGAGTTGTATCTTCTACTTTCGTTTCTTCTTGCGTTTTGGTATCCACTTCGATTACCTTTAAATCATTATCTATTTGCCCTTTTTCTGCTTTAGTATCAGATAATGTAACCATTCTAGTGAACATATTATGTTGTTTTGTGTCACCATCAAATAATAGTGTGACTAAGAATAGTAGTGAAGTACTTAATAATACTACTAATACTTTCTTTTTAAACATATTTTATACCTCCATTTTTGGCAAGCGAGTTATATGATAACATAATTTAACATAATTGTCAAATTTGTACGAACTATTGTTTGCTTTTTGGAATAAAATACTTATTTTTCTTGAAAGTTATTTAGATTAAAGAAACGTTTATTATTTCTTTTTATTGCCAACAATTACTTTACCATCTAAATTGCAAATGTAACAATCTAATAATTTTGATTTAATATACTTTAATGCCTCTTTATTATTTTCTAGTTTTCTACCTACTAATATTCCTTCAATTAAAGTTGGAGGTAAACCAAATATAATTGCTGATTCTCTATCTGTTGTTGATGCATCTCTTTTCAATCTTAAGTCTAAAAATTTAGGATAATACCTATAGTCTAAAAAATCTTTAAGTGTTTCATCATCAAATTCTGTATTCCATACATCAGCATATATCATTTTTTTTGCATATTCTGACTCTGTATTTAAGATAAAAGCAATTTGTCTTTTATCTGCAACTAAGCTTGGAATAAATCTTGTTTCTTTAGTACTTTCACCCCAGTACATCCAAATGGAATCATCATTATTAATTTTTTCTGTATATTCATCAAATTTGTGATATGGAATAAGATCTGATATTTCTATTGAACCTGGTCCTCGTCCGATTGTATAAGTAATGGTAAAACCACTATATAAATTGATATAGTCTTTTAAATAGCAATCATTTTTTATATTCCACATACCAATGCTATGTCTAATTTTATTTTTTACATTTGGATCAGTAAATTCAATCCCAATAAATCCATTATTAATAGTCCAGTCAAAATTATCTAATATTCCTGGTATTCCATGAATAAATGTTCCTTTTTTTAGAAAAACATCTTCTCCATCCCTATATTTATTTTTATTTATACTAATGTTATCTTCATAAAATAAATTTATATTGTTTAATACTAAATCTAATGCTTTA
The DNA here is from genome assembly GCA_934162265.1 of uncultured Bacilli bacterium. Classification (GTDB taxonomy): domain Bacteria; phylum Bacillota_I; class Bacilli_A; order RF39; family UBA660; genus RUG11198. The sequence goes on from CAKPHZ010000016.1 coordinate 13,369, forward strand.
CCTTTAAATGTTTGTTTTGCATATTCTATATATTTTTCTTTCATTATTCACCACTCACTTTCATTATTATATTTTTTATTAAATTTTGTATTTCTTGTTCTGTTACTATAATGCTTTTTGTTGCTATTTGACATGATAAACCATGTGTATAAAATCTTACATCTCTATATAATTCTCTTGCTTGATCTTTATCCATACCATATTGTTTGGGGATGCTTTCTATTGTTTCTATATTCCAGGAAGAATTTAATACTTCTTCTATTGTTCTAGAACCTGCCAAATCTGACATAAATAGTGCCTTAAATATATTACTTTCTTTATAAGAAAATAGTGCATATGCATAACTTATTGTGTATAAATAGTCTTTTTTATCTACTATTTTTTCAATGAATTCATCATAATAATCATGCAAATACTTTTTTAACTCTTTCTTAAATTCAATCATTCCACTAAAATTTCTAAATAGTGGTGCTGTTGAACAGCCTATATATTTACATAGGTCTCTTGCGTTTAGACATTCTATTCCTTTTTCTTCAATAAAATTCTTAGCATTTTTTAAAATATATTCTTTATCAAAAGATATTTTTCTAGCCATTTTCTCGCCTCATTAAATAACAGTTGTTATTTATTATAATAATCTTTAAACAAAAAGTCAACAATAAAATAACGATTGTTATTTAAAAAACAAAAAAATAGAACTCCTTAAAGTCCTATTTAGATAAATTTGATATATTTTTTTCATTATAACTTTTTTTATTACTTTTATTTAACAAATTTTTTATATTATTAAATTCTAGTATGTCTACTTTTACTTTTTCGTTATTTTTAAGATAATAATCTATTGTTTTTATCACTTTTCCATCATAATGTTTATAAAAGTTAATTGTATCATTTCCATGCATACATTCAATTATCATTTTATTGCAGCCCAAATCTATTAATTTTGAAATTCCTTCAAAAAATAATCTTTTCCCAATCCCTTGTTTTTGATATTTTTTTAATAAATATAAAGCACATATCTTTCCTAAATTTTCTTCTAACTTATGATAGCTGCAGAATCCTACTACTTGATTATCTACTACTGCTACTAAATAATTATGATTAGTTTTTAAGAATTCTTCTGTTTTTTTTGCTTTTTCTGATAAATTATTAATTTTTTGGGCTAAATATTCATCACTAACTAGACCTGTATATGTTTCTGTCCATGAGTAAGCTGAAACATACGAAATTCCATATGCATCTTCTATTGAAGCTTTTCTTATTATTTCATTCATTTTTATCTCTCCCTTTTTGTGCTCTTGTTATATACTGAAAACATTTTTTTATAGTGTTATCTAAAATAAACTTAATTGACTTGATTCTGGTAAGTCACCAAATAGATTCATTGCACGCATTTTATCTACTAAAGTTGTTGAGACATGGCAACGCTTTTGAAAATCTTCAATAGAAATAAAATCATGTTTTTTGGCTTCTTCTTGAATACTTTGTGCAACGGTTCCACCTAGTCCATCGATTACTCGAAATGGTGGAATTAGAGTAATTCCATCGTCTGCTATTTGGAAATTCTTAGCATCACTTTTCATTAAATCTAAATTACCAAAGATGATTCCTCTAGCGGTTGCTTCAAGAGATAGTTTTAATGTTTCTAATAATGATGTTTCTTTATTCGTTACGTCATATCCTTTGTTATTAATTTCAATAATTCTTGATTTTATAGAGGTATAGCCTTTCATCATTGTAGTAATTTCAAAATCATCTAATCTAGTTGAAAAGTATGTTGCATAATAGATTGCTGGATAGTGAACTTTATAGTAAGCGATACGAAAAGCACTAATAACATATGCTGCAGCATGGGCTTTAGGGAACATGTACTTTATTTTTCGGCAGGAATCAATGAACCAAGGTTCAATACCTGCTTTTTCCATTGTTTCAACGTGTTTTTTCCAAGTTTCTGGATCTTTTGAAGCTTTTCCTTTACGAACAAATTCCATAATTTTGAAGGCTTTTAATGGTTCTACTCCATTATACATTAAATAGACCATAATATCATCACGACATCCAATTACTTCTTTAAATGGTACGGTTCCTTGTCTAATTAATTCTTGAGCATTTCCTAGCCATACATCTGTTCCGTGAGATAGTCCTGATATTTTGATTAATTCAGCAAAAGTAGTTGGTTTTGTGTCAACTAACATTCCTATTGTAAAAGGAGTTCCAAATTCAGGGATACCAAGTGTTCCTGTTTCACACATGATTTGTTCTGAAGTTACGCCAAGTGGTTCTGGTGATAAGAATATTCCCATAGTATCTTTATCATCTAGAGGAACATCATCGACAACAGGAATACCTCTTATATTTTGAATTAGACGAAGTTGTGTTGGATCGGTATGTCCTAGAATATCTAGTTTTAAAACATCTTGGTCGATGGCATGATAATCAAAATGTGTAGTTCTCCAAGCACTTGTTGGATCATCGGCAGGGAACTGGAATGGAGTAAAATCAAAGACATCCATATATCCAGGAATAACGACAATTCCTCCTGGGTGTTGTCCAGTTGTTCTTTTTACACCAGTACATCCTTCAGCAATTCTTTCGATTTCAGCACTACGCATTTTTATATCTCGGTCTTCGCAGAAACCTTTGACATAACCGAAAGCCGTTTTTTCGGCTACTGTTCCAATTGTTCCAGCGCGATAAACGTTATCAACACCGAATAGTACTTTGGTATAATTATGTGCACTGGCTTGGTTTAAATCAGAGAAGTTTAAGTCAATATCTGGAACTTTATCAGCATTAAATCCTAAGAAGGTTGCGAATGGCATGTCCTGTCCATCTTTAATTAGTCTTGTTCCACATTTTGGACACATTTTATCTGGTAAATCAAAACCAGATGAGTAAGTTGCTCCTAGGGCTTCGCCTTTATCATCTTCAAAAATACTGTGAAAGCATTTTGGACAACGATAATGAGCTGGCAGTGGGTTTACTTCTGTTATTCCCATCATGGTTGCAACGAAGGAAGAACCAACACTACCACGGCTTCCTACTAAGAATCCTTCATCATTAGAGTGTTTTACAAGTTTTTGGGCAATTAAGTAAATTACATCAAACCCTCCACCAATAATTCCACCTAGATTTTTGGAAACTTGTTTTTTTAACTCTTCTTCAGACAATTTTGTATCGGAAGTTTTTTGAATTTTTTCTCCTACTACTCTTCTTACTTCGTCATCCCCTTTAAAAATGGTATCGTGTAATCTTTGGAATGATTCTTTTTCAAAATCTTCTTCCTTTACAGTATTTTCCTCTTTTATTAAATATTTAATACTGTCAAGTACACTATCTCCGTAAAGTTCTTTAGCAATTCGCTCTTCAATATTATAAGGTAGTGGTGAACCGTACCAGCTGGCCGCTTTAGTGTAAACTAAGTCAATTACGGTTGCTATAGAGTTGTCAATTTTTGGGGAGAAAGGAATGCCACCTGTGTCAATGATGACCTCATATTCCCCACATAAATCTGCAATTTTATTGGTATTTTCGATAACGATTTCGTGTGCAACATCTTCTCCTAGGAAAACAAATTCTTCTAACATTTCATCGGTTGTTCTTAAATATTGGTCAGGAATGGTTTTATAGCCTTCTTGGTTTAAGTATCTTGCTAATGGGTGTCTTCCTTTTCCTGGTACATTTTGGTGAACAATAATTTCTCTATATATTTTATCTTCTTTATTTAGGGTATGGGCATCACTTGTCGCAACAATCGTTTTGCCAATTTCTCTAGCACATTTGACAATTTTTTCTAGAGCATATTTTACTTCTTCCATTGTGTTAATGTCATGTCGTGCAACTAGATGGGTGTAATTACTTGGTGGTTGAACTTCGATATAGTCATAAAATTTCATGACTTCTTTTAAGTCATCTTCACATCTTGTTAGGGCAGTATTAAAGATTTCTCCATTGTAGCAGCCACTTCCAATTAGTAAGTCTTCCCTGTGTTCATTGATTAAATGTCTTGGTACACGGGCACTCTTAACTAAGTATGTTGTTGCTCCATAACTAATTAATTTAAACATATTTTTTAAACCAACTCGACTTCTTGCGATGATGTTAACATGTTTTTCTCGATTCCAACGGTTGATTTCTTTTTCAGTTGGTAAGGTTGTTAAATCTTTTAGCGTTTTAATCGTATTTTTATCGAATTGTTTTAGCATTTTAAAGAAAACGTAACCAGTAAACTCAGCATCGTAGTCTGCTCTATGGTGGTGTTTTTCTCCATCTCCATCGTTTTCTTCAAAGGTAATGCCATAGTTTTTCGTTAAAGCAGTTAAGTTATGTCTTTTTAAATCTTTATTGATAATTTGAGAAATAACCATGGTATCTAGGATTGGATTTTCTAGTTTTCCTAAATTATATTTATGATAAGCCATTTCTAGCATGTTTTTATCAAATTTGGCATTATGAGCAACTAGTGGTAAATCTCCTATCCATTCTTTGAATTTTTTGGTAACTTCTTCTTCGTTTGGACAGTCTTTAACCATATTATTGGTAATTCCTGTTAATTCAGTAATTTCGCTATCGATTAGAACGCCTGGATTGATTAGTTCATCAAAACTTTCGATTAAAGCACCATCTTTCATTTTAACGGCACCAATTTCAATCATGGAATCATGTAATCCAGGGTTGAAACCGGTTGTTTCAGTATCGAAAATAACATAAGTAGAACTATAAATATCTGCATCTGTTGGGTTTACTACTAAATCTAGAGTATCATCTGACATTTCTAGTTCTGTTCCGTATAATGCTTTAAAGGTTGGGGCCTTCTTCATTTCTTCTTCTGTTTTTTGAATTTCTTCTTCTACTAATTTGGATCCACAGACATCTTCTGCAGCAATTTTATCTTGATAGTTTTGTTTTAATTCTTTTAATTTATCTTTATAAGGGGATAATATTTTTTTATTATAACCTGTTACTTCGTTAAAGACATGTGGGAAAGCTTGACATCCATCATGGTCAGTAATAGCAATTGCTCTATGTCCCCATTTTATGGCTGTTTTGACTAATTTGATTTCATCAATAACACCATCCATTTGACTCATCATGGTATGCGCATGAAGTTCAACTCTTTTTTCAGGACTTTTATCGGTTCTAACCCAGTCTAGTTTGGCATCAATTGGAGTTACATCCCGAAATCTGGTCATGAAGACTAATTCGTTGTTGGCAAAATTATCTTCTTTTACTCTTCCATACATTGAATACCAAGAACCTGTTTTTAATAAGTCTTTTAGCCGTTTAAATTCTTCTTCATCTTTAGTGAATATCTTAGCATACATACTATCCGAAAAATCAGTTACTTTTAATGTAAATATTTTGTAACCACTTTTTGCTTCAAATAAATCAACACCAAAGATTTGAACTTCAATATTGACATTATCTGTTTCATATAATAAGTCTTTTATTTTTGTTACTTCTGTACTTTTCTTAGGACGATAAAAGGTTTTCTTCTCTTGGGTTTGAGGGGATACTTCTTCTTTTTCGTGAGATGGTGTTTTTGGTGTTGGAATATTTTTCATGGCAGAAGTATCTTTTTCTTGATTGATTCTATCTAACAGTTCTTGATCTTTATGTTCTTCTAAAATGATATTAAAGTCAAGGCTAGTAAAGCCATATTCTTTTAACTTATTGATTAATTCTCTTTCAATGTTTTTTAAGTTTAATTCTTCAATTTTATTATAGACTGGATATTCAACTTTTTCTTCGTTAATTTTGGCCTCTCTATCTAGAAAAACATTATAACGCATAGAGACGTTAGCATATTCTTTGATAATTTCTTTGATATATGGGTTTATTTCTTGATAAGTATTTTGGGAAGATATTAATGTTAATTTAATTTCATGATGAAAAGCTTCCTTTAGGGAAGTAAATAAATCTTGATAGACTGGGTAAGGTAATGGTTGTTTTACTTTGATAAAGAAGTGAAAACGATTGGTTTCTTTGCTTACTTTGACTTCTTCGACATTGCTTTCTTCAAAATAAGTTAGGTAGTCTTCGTTTATTCCAATTTGATTTAAAAATACTTCCATTTTCTTTTCCATAAATATACACCTCTTACTGCTATTAAATAATTATAGCAAAAAAAATTTCTTTTGGAGATAGTTTCCTTTTTAGTTTACAAAGTGTTGTTTTATTTTAAAAATATCAAGTTATGTAAAAAATACATCTAAAAGTTTAGGTGTACTTATAGTTTTTTTATTAAAGCGTTTATTTATTTTTTTCTTATTTTGCCAACTGAAAATTAATTTTTCATATAATATATGATGATATTAATTTTTATTTTCTTGATGAATTTGTTTTTATTTCTTCTTTTATTTTCTTTTTATATGTCTTTATTATTAAACTAGAATATTGAGAAATATTTCCATCACTATCTAAGAAAGTGTTAATTTTATCCTTTTTCCAAGATATTGAAGAAGAAATCCCCCACATATTCATAATTTTTATTCCTAGTGTTGAAGCACAATCCAATACTGTTCTAAATACTCTATTTGAATCATAATCAAATTGTTTATTTGTCCCATCATTTGAAACATCTAATTCAGTAATCTGAAGTTGCTTTCCAGTTTGTGTTAAATCAAGATAAGCTTGCTTTATATCTTGATCTTGAGTAACATTAGAATAATGCGATTGAATACCTAAACCATCTAACAATATAATCCCATTTTTTTCTTCCTCTTGCTTTATTTTATTTACAATTGATAATATATTCTTTCTTTTTTCAGTTCTTTCTTCACCATATTCATTATAAAATAAAGGAATGTCTTCAAAATTTTTTTTAGCAATTTTTAAAATATCAATATAATAATCTTCTCCTAATTTTGTTTTCCATTTGCTATCCCTTAAAATTTTATCTGAAGTGTCTGATGCTATTTCATTTAATACATCAACTGCATACATAACATCTCCATATCTTGAATTTATTTTATTCATATACACATTTAAAAAATACAAAATTTCATCACGAGACATATTATCAAATATTGGCATAAAATCTTTATGCCATATAATATTATGCATTCTAAACTTCATATTATGTTGACGTGCAAAATTAGCAACCTTATCCAAATAATCAAAGTTAAAAATTTCATCATTAATATCGCCATCAACATATACTAGTTTTTCTATATCTATAATGGCTCGCATTTTCCCCATCCATTCTGGAGTTATACAATCAACATTATTACAAATATTATTTTCAATATTTCTTATTTGCTCCAAATTTACTTCTTTTAAACCAGGAAACACATAATCAAAACCACTAAATCTTTTATCGCTTGCTAAAGAATTAAAATATTTTTGCTTTTGAATTTGAAACTCTTCATTATTATTGCACATTTTTGCAATATCAAATAAATCTATTAATTGAAAAGAGATACTTATACCAAAACTTGAATCATTTGATTGAGACATGTTATCAATTCCACTTTTTAACCTTTTATATTGATTAATAAAATTTGGGACTTCCCCTTTTATTTTTGTCAAAAATTCTTTTTCTGATATATTATATTTTTTTTCATAACCATATGCTTTTATTATTTTTTCAGTTAAATAGTTTTTGTATTGTTCATCATCAGGATATATATCAAATTCTTTGTACAGTTCTGATAAAATTTTTTGAATTTTTTGCCCCTCCATATATATATCATCCTCCAACTATATCTTATCATAAAATTATCATTTTTCATATTCAGTTGTAATAAATAGTCAGGATAAAATCATAAACATTGGTAATTAGTTGAATTGCCTAATTTTTCTGTATAATTTATAGTCATATATTTTGTAGATATTTTCATTTTTTTAACCTCTTAAATATTATTTTGTATATTCGAATTCATAATCAAGAATTTTTACAATATCTCCTTCTTCTATTCCCATTTTTTCTAATTCATCATCAATTCCCATTTTTCTTAGTTTGCTAGAGAAACGGAAGAAAGATTCTTCTGTGTTAAAGTTGGTCATCTGGAATAGTTTTTCAACTGTTGCTCCTTTGATAATATAAGTATTGTTTTCTTTAATAATGGTAAATGGTTTTTCCTTCTTAAATTTATAGAGAACATGACTTTCTTGAACTTCTTCTGGGAATAATACTTCGTCTTTGGTATTTTTTACTAATTCTTTTAGGGCTTTTAATACTTCATCTAAGCCTTTATTTTGGATAGCACTTACTTCATAGATAGGGACTTTTACCTTTTGTTTGAATTCTTCTAAATTTTCTTTGGATGCTTCTATATCCATTTTGTTGGCGATGATTATTTCTGGTTTTTGGATTAATTTTGGGCTAAAATTTTCTAGTTCTTTTCTAATGGTAAGGTAATCTTCATAAGGATTTCTTCCTTCTATTCCTGACATATCAATAATATGGGCAATAATTTTGGTACGTTCAATATGTTTTAAGAATTTGTGTCCTAAACCTAGTCCATCGGAAGCGCCTTCGATTAATCCTGGTAAATCGGCGATGGTATAAGAATAATCTTCACTTGTTACTACGCCTAAGTTTGGAGATAAAGTTGTAAAGTGATAACTTGCTATTTTAGGGTTGGCGTTGGTTACCATGGATAGGATGGTACTTTTTCCAACACTTGGTAAGCCTACTAAACCAACATCTGCTAGCATACGAAGTTCTACTTTTACTTTTCTATTTTCTCCTGGTTCTCCATATTCACAGTATGATGGGCATGGGTTACTTCTTGTTGCTAAGGTTACGTTTCCTCTTCCGCCTCTTCCACCATAGGCTACAATTACTTCTTCTCCATTTTTCGTTAAATCGCCTATAATAGCACCTGTTTCATTATCTTTTATGGTTGTTCCAAGAGGAACTTTTACAATCATGTCCGTAGCATTTTTCCCATTTTTATTTTTTCCTTGACCATTTTCTCCAGATGAGGCTTTAATGTGTTTTTGGTATCTTAAATCAATTAAGGTTCTTAGTCCTTCATCGGCTTTAAAGATAATATCGCCACCTTTTCCTCCATTTCCACCGAATGGTCCTCCCATTGCTACATATTTTTCTCGTCTGAAGGCCATACAGCCATCTCCACCGCGACCTGCGGTTAATTCTACGATAACTTCATCAACAAACATGTTATCCCACCTTTCTTTTTTCTTAGATTATTATACACTATATTTTCTAAAATTGAAAGAATAATGTTACTAGTGGATAACTTTTAGGTGAGGAAAATACTGATTTATTAATAGCAAAGATCGTGGACTAGTTCAGTATTAAAAAGTAAAACAGCTTAGATAAAAAACTCTATCATTTCATACTTTATGGAATGAAATTCTTATCTTTTATGAATTCCTTCATCAATACTTTGCTCAATTGAAACAAAACCTTCTAATTTTTGATGATTTTGATTATATTTATTCTTTTCCATTCTTGCTTGTTTTAAAATTTCTTCAATTTCTCTTTTTAATTTCTCTATACGAATTTTTATTTCTATATAATTTGCTTCATTCATAAATCGATTGGCTTCTTTTATTTTTTCTTCAACTTGATTAAAATCACAATCAAATAATTTTTTTATTTTATTTTTGAGATTAATAAGTTGCGTATTATTTTCATTTAATCTACTATTATTAAAATTTTTTAATGATTTTAGGTAACTAATTTCATTTTTTATACAAGAAATTTGATAATTAATTTGATTTTCCTTACTCTTATTTTCTGTATTAAATGTATTTTTTTCAATTTCATTATTTTTGTTAATCTCATTAATTTCTTTTTGATTTTTTGTAATGGCTCTTCTATTAAAAAATGGATGTTTTGCTAAGTCATTTTGGATATTCTCTAACCTAGTCAATTGTATTTCAATATCTTTATAAAATTTTGAATTTTCATAACAATTATTTTTTAAATTTTCTTTTTGATGTTCTAATTCAAATAGTTTTTCTTGTAACATTTTTACTTTTTCATCATACTTTTTATTCTCTTCTAAAATATTTTTAGTTTCCTTACATAATTCTAAATAATCACTTTTTGCCATGGAATAATAAATCTGATTTTCAATTATTTTGTGATAATATCCATATTTATTATCAATTATATTTAGTTCTTTTAATTCTTCTTGTAATTTATCGTGTTTTTCTTTTAACACTAATAACTTATTCATCGATTCATGATTTTCTTTTTTTAAATTGTTATGGACGCTATTTAAAATAATTTTTGATAAGGAATACAAATTATCTGTTTTTTGCTCTATCATCTCGTTTACTAATTCATCAGTTATTTCAGTCTTATTTATAATTGTAACAAATTCATCAAGTCCATTAATATATTTATTTAATTTCCCAATATGTTGTTTTAATTTATTTCCTATATCTCTTAACCAAAATTTTCTTATATTTCCTTTTAAAATTTCATTTATATTTAAAGCATAATTATGATATAAAATAAATTCTATTTCTTTATCTGAATAATTACTAGTAAATAATTTGTCAAAATCAAATAATGGCCCCAAAAAGTTTTTATTTTGTTCAAAAATACTTCTTATATCATCTTCACTATAATTTCCACTTTCTTTTAGTTTAGTAAAATTTTCAAAAAATATGTCATACCTTGATAATTCTTCCTCTTTAATGCTATTAATATATTCTAAGATGTTATGTCTTTTTGCAAAATCATAATTTATATCATTGATAAGATTTAATTTTTCTTGGGTAAGATCTACTCCTTTTTTACTTTTGTAAGTATCTATAATTTTTAATTTTAAATTAGGAAAATTACTTTGTAATTCTTTAGCATAATTGTAATTTTTATCTAAAGATAAAGCCCCGTTTGTGAAGCAAAAAAGTCCTACAGGGTGAAATCCTTTTTGCACTATTTCACTGTATACTTTTCTCTTTTCTCCGTTTTTTAAATTTTCTTGCTTTTGTTTGTTAGACTCTTCTAATATTCTTTTGGGGTGATCAATTTTTGCTATAAGGCTATAAGCAAGTATCCCTTCATCACTGGTGCTAATATTATTTACATACATATCTTCACTTTTTGCACCCACTATATTTGTAGGCATCATAATAAACCCATATCTACCTTTATATGTATCATTAACTTCTTGATTATATAGTGAGGTTGAAACATAACCAGTATAAAAATCTCCTTCAAACTTTGTTGAATTTGTACTATGACCAATAAAACAAAAGTTATCATCCGTCATACTTTCAAAATTAGGAACATACTTATTCCATTCTTCTAATATTTCATTTTGCAATTTTTTTATCATTTTTTTAGCAGTATTTATGTCTCCAGAATCTATTGCTTTATCAAATTGAGATAAAAAAATCTCTATTTCGTCATTTGATTTGTAATAAGACATATTCATTTTACAATCATTTCTTAATCTTGCTAAATCTCTTAATACTTCTAAATTATATCTTTTTATTTTATATTCGTATAATATATTTATATAGTCTTCAATATAATTAGCTTTAGATAATAATTCATTTTTTGGTATTTTTAAACCGTTTCTTTGATAATTTGAATTATACTTATTATATTCTTCTAATGTAGACATTACATCATTGTACATCTTTAAATTAATCTGTTGGAATTCTTCGTTATCAACAACAAATTCAAGATTTTTATTTATAGAGTTCTCTACTGTTTCTAATAATCCTTGTAACGATTCAAAAGAAATTTCTGGATCGTTAAAAATTTTTTTATAAATTTCTTTCTCATAATTCATAAAAAAACTACTATCTATTAAGTATTCTATTTTTTTCTTCATTTCCTCTGAAAATGATAAAAGTCTAGTTTCATTATTAATATTAATATTATTCATAAAAATTCACCACTTTATTGTTCTAATTGCAATAACTTTAGCATTTTATTTTTAATCATCTATCTTGTAACAATTATATCATAGATTAACCTGTTATGCTAATTAAAATTTAAGTTAGAAACAAATAAATCAATTTATTAATAAAAAATTTTTAGATAGTTAAAATACTGATCAGTATTTTGCACAAAAAAAAAGACTCCCCTAAAGAGAATCTTTTCATTTATTATTATTCAATAATATCAGATACGTTACCAGCACCTACTGTACGTCCACCTTCACGAATTGAGAACTTAGTTCCGTTTTCAACAGCGATTGGAGCGATTAATTCTACTGTCATTGTAACGTTATCACCAGGCATAACCATTTCAGTTCCTTCTGGTAATGTGATTACACCAGTAACATCAGTAGTTCTGAAGTAGAATTGAGGTCTGTAATTTGAGAAGAATGGAGTATGTCTTCCGCCTTCTTCTTTAGATAATACGTATACTTGTGCAGTGAATTTTTTGTGTGGATGAACACTTCCTGGTTTAGCAAGAACTTGTCCTCTTTCAACGTCATCTCTTGAAATACCACGTAATAATACACCAGCATTATCTCCAGCTTCAGCATAGTCTAGAGTTTTTCTAAACATTTCAATTCCTGTAACAACAGTCTTTTGAGTGTCTCTAAGTCCAACGATTTCAACTTCATCATTAAGTTTTAATTGTCCTCTTTCAACACGTCCAGTAACAACTGTTCCACGTCCAGTAATTGTGAATACGTCTTCAATTGACATTAAGAATGGTTTATCAACATCTCTTTCAGGAGTTGGAATCCATTCGTCAACAGCATCCATTAATTCATTAATCTTTTCTACATATTTAGGATCTCCTTCAAGAGCTTTTAATGCAGAACCTCTAATGATTGGAGTATTGTCTCCATCAAATCCATAACTAGTTAATAATTCACGAATTTCCATTTCAACTAGGTCTAATAATTCTTCATCATCAACCATGTCGCATTTGTTCATGAATACTACCATTCTAGGTACACCAACTTGGCGAGCTAGTAAGATGTGCTCTCTTGTTTGAGCCATAGGCCCATCAGTTGCAGCAATAACTAAGATTGCTCCATCCATTTGTGCTGCACCAGTAATCATGTTCTTTACATAGTCAGCATGTCCTGGACAGTCAACGTGAGCATAGTGACGTTTGTCAGTTTGATACTCAACGTGTGCAGTATTGATAGTAATACCTCTTTCTCTTTCTTCTGGTGCTTTATCAATATCAGCATAATCTTCGAATTGAGCATAACCTTTATCAGATAATACTTTAGTGATAGCAGCAGTTAAAGTAGTTTTACCATGATCTACGTGTCCAATTGTACCAATATTAACGTGTGGTTTTGAACGATCAAATTTTTCTTTTGCCATAAATATCTTTTCCTCTCTTTCTTAAGTTACATAATCTATTTTATCAAATTTTGGAAATTAATCAATAGTATCGATTAATTTCCTCCATTTTTTTTGATAATCTCTTCTGCAATTGATTTTGGTACTTCTTCATAGTGATCCAAAGTCATTGTAAAGTTTCCACGTCCTTGTGTATTTGAACGTAAGCTTGTTGCATAACCGAACATTTCAGCTAGTGGTACCATAGCTTCTATTGCTAGAGCGTTACCACGTGATTCTTGTCCCATTGGTTTTCCACGACGTGATGTAATATCTCCCATAACATTACCTAAATATTCATCTGGTACAATAACTTGTACTTTCACGATTGGTTCAAGTAATACTGGTTTACATTTGTTTCTTGCTTCTTTCAAAGCTAAGCTTGCTGCAATTTTGAAGGCCATTTCTGATGAGTCAACATCATGGTATGATCCATCAAATAAAGTTGCTTTTACGTCTACCATAGGGTATCCAGCTAAAACACCAGTTGTCATTGCTTCTTGTAAGCCTTTATCGATAACAGAAATATATTCTCTTGGAACTACTCCTCCTACGATATTGTCTACAAATTCATATCCTTTATCAGGATTTGGTTCAAAACGAATCCAAACATGTCCATATTGTCCACGTCCACCAGATTGTTTGATATGTTTTCCTTCACATTCAGCAGTTTGAGTAATGGTTTCACGGTAAGCAACTTGAGGTGCTCCTACGGTTGCTTCAACACCAAATTCTCTTCTTAATCTATCTACTTGGATATCAAGGTGTAATTCACCCATACCAGAAATTACAGTTTGACCTGTTTCTGGGTCAGTGTGCATTCTAAATGTTGGATCTTCTTCTACTAATTTTGTTAATGCTAATGTCATTTTATCTTGGTCTGCTTTAGATTTTGGTTCTAGAGCTTGCGAGATAACTGGTTCTGGGAATTCCATACCTTTCATGATACATGGATTTTTCTCATCACATAATGTATCAGCAGTTGTTGTATTTTTAAGTCCAACGATTGCTCCGATATCTCCAGCGAATACTTCTGTTATTTCTTCTCTGTGATTTGCGTGCATTTGTAGGATTCTTCCTACTCTTTCTTTTACATTCTTTGTTGAATTTAATACATAAGAACCACTCTTTAATGTACCTGAATATACTCTGAAGAATGTAAGTCTTCCAACAAATGGATCTGTCATTACTTTAAATGCTAAAGCAGTGAATGGTTCAGAATCTGATGGATGTCTTAATACTTCATTTCCTTTAGAATCTGTACATTCAATTGATGCAACATCTGTTGGTGCTGGTAGGTAATCTACAACAGCATCTAGAAGTAATTTTACTCCCATATTTCCTAAGGCAGTTCCACACATGAATGGGAAGAATTCTGCAGATAAAACACCTTTACGAATTGCTTTCTTTAATGCATCAACAGTAACTTCACCACCATCTAGGTAAGTCATCATTAATTCTTCATCAAAGTCTGCAGCTGCTTCAATTAAGATATTTCTATATTCTTCTGCTTTGTCTTTTAAATCTTCTGGAATTTCAATTTCTGTATAATTTTCTTCTTGTTTTCCATCAAAGTGATATGCTTTCATGGTAACTAAGTCAATTACACCATTGAATTCTGATTCTGCGCCAATTGGAAGTTCAATAGCAGCAGTTTTTGCTCCTAATCTGTCACTTACGCTTTGTAAGCTTTTGTAGAAATCAGCACCCATTTTATCCATTTTGTTAGAGAAAATGATTCTTGGTACTTTATATTCATTTGCTTGTCTCCATACTGTTTCACTTTGTGGTTCAACACCAGCTTGTGAATCTAGTAATAAAACAGCTCCATCTAATACTCTTAAGCTTCTTTGTACTTCGATTGTGAAGTCTACGTGACCTGGAGTATCGATGATATTGAAACGATAGCCCTTCCAGAATGCTGTTGTTGCAGCAGAAGTAATGGTAATACCACGTTCTTGTTCTTGTTCCATCCAGTCCATTTGGGCTGCTCCATCATGAGTTTCCCCAATTTTGTGGATTTTTCCAGTATGGTATAAAATACGTTCTGTACAAGTTGTTTTACCAGCATCAATGTGCGCCATAATTCCAATGTTACGAGTATTTTGTAACGAAATTTTTCGAGCCATATTGTCTTTTCCTTTCTACCATCTATAATGAGCAAATGCTTTGTTTGCTTCTGCCATTTTGTGTGTATCTTCTTTTTTCTTAACAGATGCACCAACACCATTTGAAGCATCGATAATTTCATTTGCTAATTTTTCAGCCATTGTATGACCACTTCTTAATCTTGCATATTGTGCTAACCAACGAAATGCTAGTGCTTGTGCACGTTCTTGTTTAACTTCTACTGGTACTTGGTAGTTTGCTCCTCCTACTCTTCTAGATTTTACTTCTAGAGCAGGTTTGATATTTTCCATTGCACGTTCGAATACAACCATAGCTTCTTCGCCAGTTTTTTCTTTAATCATATCAAATGCATCATATACAATACTTTGTGCTGTTCCTTTTTTACCATCAATCATGATTTGATTGATTAATTTTGCAACAACTTTTGATTTGTATAATGAATCTGGTAATACATCTCTTTTTACTGCACGTCTTTTACGCATTATTTCTCCTCCTTTTCTTGTTATATTTTCATTTTAATTTTATTTCTTAGGTTTCTTTGCTCCGTATTTAGAACGACCTTGCATACGATTTTGAACTCCTGCTGTATCCATTGTTCCACGAATGATGTGATAACGAACACCGATTAAGTCTTTAACACGTCCTCCACGAACTAATACAACTGAGTGCTCTTGTAGGTTGTGTCCAATTCCTGGAATATAACAAGTTACTTCCATTCCATTTGATAATCTAACACG
>CAKPHZ010000017.1 GCA_934162265.1 uncultured Bacilli bacterium
TATACTAAAAATTGGAATAAAATAAAACATCCCACGAGGGATGTAGATGAAACGGAGTTTCATTCTTTTTTTATGTTGTAGTGTCACATCAATTGTAACACTACAATATTATAGAGCCATTTTTAGTATTTCGTTTAACTTTTTACTATTTCTATGATATGATATTATTTAGTGAGTGAAGGTGATAAATGATGAAAAAAGTTGTATTAGTAGATGGTAATAATTTATTGTTTAGGAGTTATTATGCGACAGCTTATTCTGGTAATTTAATGAAAAATAGTAAGGGATTTCCTACTAATGGGTTATTTGGTTTTGTAAACATGATGAATAAAATTATTCATGAGGAGAATCCTAATTATATTTTAGTTGCATTTGATATTGGAAAGACTTTTCGACATGAAAAATATGACGATTATAAGGGTGGGCGTGATGAGACACCTAATGATTTAAAAATTCAATTTCCTGTTGCTAAAGAAATTTTAAAAGCAATGGGTATTTGTTATTTAGAAGTACAAGGTTATGAGGCTGATGATATTATTGGTACTTATGCAAAATTAATTGATGATAATAGAGATTATGAAGGCGTTATTGTTAGTAGTGATAAAGATTTATTGCAATTAATATCTAATCATAATACAGTTAAATTATTGAAAACGAAAGATTCAATAATGATGACTCCAGAAGTGTTTAAAGAAAATTATGGAGTAGAACCATTAAGAATGACTGATTTAAAAGGGTTGATGGGAGATGCTTCTGATAATATTCCAGGTGTAAAAGGAATAGGAGAGAAGACGGCAATTAAGTTGTTAACTCAGTATAATAATCTAGAAAATCTTTATGAGCATATTGATGAAATTAAAGGAGCTACTTATAAAAAACTAGTAGATGGTAGAGATAGTGCTTTTATGAGTCGCGAGATTGCAACGATTTACCGAGAAGTGCCTGTTGATTATTCTTTAGAAGAATTAAAGTTTTCTTCTACGATTACTAAAGAATTAATGAATCTTTATAATGAATTAGAATTTTATTCTTTTTTGAAGAAGTTGGATAATGTTGTGGAAGAGGATAAAAATATTGATTTTAAAATTATTAGTAGTAGAGAAATAGAAGAAATTAAAGAGCCTGTTGCTTTATATATTGATATTAGTGAAACTAATTATCATAAGGCAAATATTTTGGGGGTTTCTTTATATAATGAGAAGGTTTGTTATTATGTTCCTGTTGATTCTTTAGAGGATTTATCTTTTATTCAAGGAGAAGTTTATACTTATGATGCAAAAAAGAATTATGTTTTGCTTAAAAAAAGTCAGATGTCTGTTTTGAATGTTTCTATGGATGTTATGATTGCTAGTTATCTTTTAAATTATAATGTGAAAGATGATATTGCTAATGTAGCGGCTGCTTTAGGGTATGAATTAGAGTTTTCTTCTAAGAAGGAACAGTTATCTTTAGAGGAAATAGCATTAAGAAATGTGAAAAGAGCAAAGTTTATTTATGATATTACGGAAAGACTTTATAATGAGATGAGAGAGAAGGAAGTATTTTCTTTGTATAATGAAATAGAACTTCCGTTAAGTGTTGTTTTGGCAAAGATGGAGTTAGAGGGAATTTGTTGTGATAAAAAAATTTTGGATGATATGGGAGAGGACATCCAAGAGAGAATTCAAGTTTTAGAGAAAAATATTTATTCTTATAGTGGGGTTGAATTTAATATTAGTAGTCCTAAGCAATTAGGTGAAGTTTTGTTTGACAAATTATCTCTTCCTCATGGAAAGAAGAATAAACAAGGATATTCTACTGATGAGGCAACACTTTCTAAATTGAAGGATTATCCAATTGTAAAAGATGTTTTGGAATATCGTATGTTAACGAAATTATATTCAACTTATATTGAAGGTCTTAAGAATAGTGTTCATTCTGATGGTAAAATTCATACGATTTATACGCAGACTTTAACTAGGACTGGTCGTCTTTCTTCGATTGAACCTAATTTACAGAATATTCCTGTTCGTAATGAGTATGGAAGATTGATTAGAAAGTGTTTTGTTCCTAGTTCAGGTTGTTATATTTTGAGTAGTGATTATTCTCAGATTGAGTTAAGAATTTTTGCTCATTTGGCTGATATTGAAGCGCTAAAAGATGCTTTTTTGAAAGAGTTAGATATTCATGCTAAGACTGCTAGTGATATTTATGGGATTCCTATTTCAGATGTTACAGCGAATATGCGTCGTAGTGCTAAGGCAGTTAATTTTGGAATTATTTATGGAATTAGTAGTTATGGACTTGCTGGGGATTTGAATATTCCGGTTAAGGAAGCTAAAGATTTTATTGATACTTATTTTCAAACTTTTCCTGGGATTAAAAGTTACATGGATAAAGCAATTGAAAAAGCACATGAAGATGGTTATGTAAAGACGATTATGGGAAGAAAGAGAGTTATTGATGAGTTACATAATAGTAATTATATGATCAGGAGCATGGGAGAGAGAATGGCTTTAAATACTCCTATTCAGGGTAGTAGTGCAGATATTTTAAAGAAAGCAATGATAGAGATTGATCAAAAATTTGAAGAATTAAATTTAAAAAGTAAAATGTTACTGCAAATTCACGATGAACTTGTATTTAATGTTTATGCAGAGGAATTAGATGAAGTAAAGAAAGTTGTTCGCGAGACAATGGAAAATACTGTTCATTTGTCGGTTCCGCTTAAGGTAGAAATTAATATTGGTAAAAATTTATATGAAGCGAAATAGAAGTGAGGGATTTTTATGCCAGAATTACCAGAGGTAGAGACTGTTGTTCGTGGGCTTCGATCAAAAGTTGTAGGAAGAATTATCAAAAAAGTTAATATTTATTATGAAAATATTATTGAATATCCTGATGCTTGTTCTTTTCAAAAGAAAATTAAAAATCAAAAAATAAATGAGATAAATCGCTATGGAAAATGGATTATTTTTGTTTTAGATAACTATTATTTATTATCTCATTTGAGAATGGAAGGTAAATATTTTTTAAAACCTAAGGCTGCTACTTTAGAGAAGCATGAACATGTTTCATTTGTTTTAGATAATGATATGGAATTAAGATATATGGATGTTCGTAAATTTGGAAAAATGCAATTAATTGAAAAAGAAAATATTAATAAGATTGGTCCTTTTTTAGAGATGGGATTAGAACCTTGGGATAAAAAATTGAATACTTTATATTTAAAAGAAAAATTTTTGAGAAAGAAGTTGCCCATTAAAAGTTGTTTATTGGATCAAAGAATTATTGTTGGGATTGGAAATATATATGCAGATGAAATTTTATTTTTATCTAAAATTAATCCATTGAAAGAGGCAAATTCTCTTTCTTTGGAGGAACTTGAAAGAATTATTGATAATACAAAATTAGTTTTGGAAAAAGCAATTGAAAAAGGAGGAACGACTATACGAAGTTATACTTCTTTAAATGGTATTCATGGTCTTTTTCAACAAGAATTGTATGTTCATTCTAAAGAAGGACAAAAATGCTTAATATGTGGAAGTGATATTTTGAAAATTAAAGTAGGTGGTCGAGGTACTTATTATTGTCCTAAGTGTCAGAAGGATAGTTGATTAGCTTTTGTAAAATGATAAGTATTTTGAGTTATTTATTAGGAGGATTATGATGAAAACTGAAGAAATTGAATTATTGAGAGAAAATTATTATTCTTTGGTAAAAGAAAAACAAGAATTGTTGGCATTGAAAAAAAGAATTTTAGAGTTGGAGCAGACAAGTGAAGTAAAAGAATATTTGGATTTGGTTAATAGGATTAATTCTAAGCATTGTAGTAAAGAAAAATCTAATCGTGAATTGGTTCGAGATGCAATTAATTTTTCTAATATAACTCCAACAAATGATATTTATGTTTATATTGGTGCTTACAAATATAGTAGTGAATCAGAGATTATTCATGGTTCTAGTATTTACTTAGCTAGTCGAAATGATCATACTGCTGATTATGTTGTTTATTATAATTTAGAGGCGAAGAGATATAATTTAAATTTTTCGATAGAAATTCCATATGAAGAAGTGGATAAATTTGAAGGGGAACATAAAGTAATTTATCCTAAAAAATTTGATAGAAAAGCTTATTTTTATGATTTACAGGATGAATACTTTACTACGGTTATTTTGGAATCTGAAGAAAAGGCTATGTCAAAGATAAAAAAAATAATAATAAAAAAGTGATAAAAAAGTTTAATTTTATAAAACAAGGATTCATCTAGTTGTTGATAGCAAAATTATGTTACTACTCAGCCTTAAATAATCAATTAATTAAGAAATAAAGATGAAAATATCTTGTTTTTTTTTATTATTAGAATGTATATTTTCTGTTTTTAGCAAATATTATTTTTAATAATAAAAGAGTAAAGTTATTAACAAATCTAGAAAGAAATCAATTATTGGTATATTTTATTAATTGTTGAAGATGGAAAAAAATATATAAAAAATTGTTAAAGTATAATATTGCAATAATACAAAAAGAGTGAATTCTACAATAAAAATTAGTATTAGTTATTTTCAATATGAAATGGATAAATTAAATAGTATAGTTGATATAATGAAAGAAAATTTTTTATGAAAGTTAATAATTTTTATTAGTGGTAAAAATTTAATCTTAATTATTATGTTAATTAATTATTATATAAAAAAGATATGTAAATTTAATTTTATTTATGAAGTTAAATTATTTATAAATGACATTATAAACTTATCGAAAAGTATTAATGCGATAACTTTTAATTGATTAAAAGTTGTTAACATAATAAAAAAACTAATTTAATGATTGAATAAATTTTTTTTTGCATTTTTCTATTATAATTTTTTACATAAAGGAAGATTAATATTTTATATAATGATAAATGAATTGTTGATTTTATTTTGAATAAATATTATAATACTTTTATATGAATATGTATTATTTCCTTTTTGCTTAATTATACTATAAAACTTTCTTAATGTTTTATAAATAAGAAATATGAAAAAATGGTTAAAAGGTGTTTTTGTTATGCTTTCTATAGTGTTATGTGGAATTTTAATTTTATCTGCTTCTAGTTATATTTTTGGATCTATAACTAATTTGACAAGTGGTAGAACCAAAAGAGCATTTGGGACTAAAAATATGAGTGAACATTATTATACTGCTTCTGTCGTTAGGGGACGCAATAGCTACTAATTCTGCAAGTTTTACTGCTTATGTTATAAGACCTACTTCAACTATAGGAACATCAGGAACAACATTATTTTCAGCACCTATGAATTTAAATACCACTATGACAAGTTATAGTGCTTCTTATAATGGATACGTTGAGTCTGGAAACAAAGGTATGAAGTTTACTGGAAGTAGTGGAAATGTAAGCTTTACACCAACTTTTTTATTTAGGAGGAAAAATGAAGTTAAAAAGTTTTTTTTATATAGGTTTAAATAATTTTTTTAAAAATAAAAATAATCTATTTAATATTATATTTATGCTACTACCATTGATTGTGATAGTCGTGGCATGTTCTATATATAAGACTTTTAATATTTTTATTAATAATGATAATTTAAATAATGTTTTACATCGAGTATTATTTGTATATTCTAATGAAGATACAAGTGTAATGGTAAATAAATTAGAAGATATTAAAGAGATTTCTCAAGTATCAAATTCTTTGAATTTTACGAGTGGTGGTTATGTAAAAGAATTTTTGTCTAATGATTTTACTGGAGAAATATTTATTTATGGTTTGAATGAACGAAATTTACCTAAAATTTCTAGTGGTAGTATAGAAAAATATACGAAAAATACGGACAATACAATTTATATTGTTTGTCCGAGCATAATTTATCCAGATACTTCCATTTTGGATGATAAAAATTGGAAAAAAAGAAATGGAATATATACTAAGAATTTTTTTGGGAAAAGCCTGAATTTAACTAGAAAAAATTCACAAAAAAGTATATCGATTGAAATTGTTGCTACGTATGATACAAAAGAAAATAATGCATCTCAATATCAATGTTATTCAACACCAGAAAGTAGTTCGAAGATAAACAATTTTTTTGGAGAAAATAAAGTTCAAGAAAATTTTGCAGTTGTAGTAGTGGACAAATTTACTAATATAAATAAGGTTCAAAAGAAAATATTAAATTTAGGTTATGAAAGCTCTACAATTCAAGATGACATGACTTATTTTGCTAATAATATTTTAAAAACTGGTATTTATGTTTTCTTTATTATATTTCTTATATCGTTTCTTTTAATTTATGTTAGTTATAGTAAGAGTTTATTAAAGAAAAATAAAGAAATATATTTATTTAGGATTATTGGGTATAATAAAAAAATTACAAGTTTAATATTTAGTGTTGAATGTTTTTTTACGGGGCTTTTTTCGTGGATTTTTGCTGTTATTATAAGCTTAATAATATTATTATTATATGGAGTTTATTTACATAGTTTGAGTATTGGCAATTCTAATATAAATATTCTATTTAGTTATAAATCTTTAGTTTTTACTTTTATATTTTCAATAATTTTACCTATCATAATATTTCAACTTAATTTTCTAATAAAAAAGGGTAGTTTGATTGAAAACATAAAGGAAAATAATTAATTGAAGTTGAAAGGTGTTTTGAAATGGATAAAAATATTTTAAGATTAGAGAATTGTTCTAAAAATTATAAAAAAAAGAATAATGTAATTACTATTTTAAGTGATGTAACATTAAATTTTGAAAAGAGGAAGTTTTATGCTATTATGGGAAAAAGTGGTGCAGGTAAATCAACTTTAATTCAAATTCTTGGATTGTTAGATAATATAAATAATGGTAAAATGGAAATTGATGGTGTTGATGTGACAAAATTAAGTGAAAGCGAAAAAAATTCTATTAGAAACAAAAAAATTGGTTTTGTTTTTCAAGCGTTCTATCTTAGTCCAAACCTTAATACTATCTCAAACGTTTTATTACCAACATATATTAATAAAAATCTGAATGAAGTTGAAGCTTTAAAAAAAGCTAACTTTCTGTTAAAAAAATTAGATATTTATGATAGAGCTAGTCATTATCCAAGTGAATTGTCTGGAGGAGAGCAACAAAGAGTAGCAATCGCTCGTGCTCTCATTAACGATCCTGACATTTTGCTTGCTGATGAACCAACTGGAAATTTAGATGATGAAAATGAAAAAATTGTGTTAAGTTTGCTTAAGAATATGAGTGAAAATGGAAAATGTGTAATAGTTGTAAGTCATAATAAAGAAATAAAAAAATATGCTGATATAGTATTAAAATTAGAAAATGGTATTTTAAAGGTGTTATAATGTTTAAAGATTTGTTTTTAAGACCGTTGTTTAAAAATATAAAGAGAAATAAAAATTTTGTTATTATTATGATGATATCACTTACATCAATACTTTTTATTGTTAATGTAGTCTTTTCTTTAAATGCTGAGATTGTTAATTTAAAAAATAATATTGATAATAGAAAATTTCAAATTCAAAAGTTATCTAAAGACTTTGATATAAAAAAAATATCGAGTAATAAAAAAATAGTTGATTATTATATTGAGTATAAAAATCTTGTTTTAAAAACTAATGATATTTCTTTTGAAGCACTATATTCTAATATTGATGAATATAAGGAAAAAATATTAAAAGGGAAAACTATTGATATTAATGAGAAAAATGTAATCGTTTTACCAGATAAAATTTTAATGAATGATAAATCCTATGATTTGAAAGGTTATCTTGGAAAAAACATTGAATTTAATTTGTATGATGGAGAAGTGTATTTATTGAAATATAGTGCAAAAGTTGTTGGAATTTATAAAAGTAACAAATTAAATTCAACTATTTATATTCCTAAAATCGATTATATAAAATTTTTAGGACAAGATAAAAAATATGAAAAAATGAATATTGTTGTTAATAATTATAATGATTTGTATGTTGTAAGTAATAATTTTTTGAAATCATATAATGTTTATTTTGATGGTACTATTAATACAGAACTTTTAACTAAAAAGTTAAGTTTATATAATTTTTTATTTTTTAGTATTTGTTTGATTTTAATTATTTTATTAATTGTGTTTAATGTTACATTAAAAAATATAGAATTTGATTTAAAAAAAGATATTATTTTGTTAAGAATTGTTGGGTTTTCTGTTTTGTCTATTTCATTTTCAGTGTTTAAAATTTTGGTGATAATGTTTTTGATAGCATATTTTCTTTCTATAATATTAAATATAATTTTCTTTTTATTATTTTTTAATAATTTCGAACTTATTTTTTTAGAACGGTGTTTAATAATTTTTCTGGCCTGTTTAGTTATTATATGTTTATCTTGTATAGAGTTTTATAACAGTTTTAAAAAGAAAAAAATTTTTTTAAATGAACTATAAGAAATATTTAAAATATAATTTGAGAAGAATATATTTATAATTATAAAATAAATCTTTTATAAACTTAAAACTATGAATAATGTACAAGTTGTATCTAATAATCGAATTTTGAAAAATTGATTAATTTAGATAATTTTCTTGAAGACTGAAAATTACAAATAGTTTATTTCTTGAACTGTTGTAATTATTAGTCTTTTTTGTTATAATTAATCTAGATGTTATTTTATTTTTTTTGCTGTTAGGCAAGTGGTTCGTTTAAGAATTTGATTCGTGTAATGGAAAAACTCTCTTAAAATTGTGGAAAAATTACACGAATTCTTACACGAAGCTACTTTCTGATAGTGCGATTTTTGGAGGTGGCCACATGTTTAAATTGGTATCAAAATATCAGCCAAATGGGGATCAACCAGAGGCAATAAAAGAGTTAGTTAGTGGGATTAAAAATGGGCGTAAAGAGCAGGTTTTATTGGGGGCAACGGGGACTGGAAAGACATTTACAATTGCTAATGTTATCAATGAGGTTCAGAAGCCAACTTTGGTTCTTGCTCATAACAAAACTTTGGCTGGTCAATTGTATTCCGAGTTGAAGGAATTGTTTCCAGATAATCGCGTTGAGTACTTTGTTTCATATTATGATTATTATCAGCCAGAAGCTTATGTTCCTAGTACAGATACTTATATTGAAAAGGATAGTTCAATTAATGATGAAATTGATGAATTGAGGCATAGTGCAACTTCTGGATTATTATCTAGGCGTGATGTTATTGTCGTAGCGTCTGTTTCTTGTATTTATGGGATTGGGGAAGTAGAAGATTATAAAAATAAAATACTTACTTTGAATGTTGATGATGAGATAGAAAGAGAAGAAGTATTAAAAAGACTTGTTGACATGTTATATGAAAGAAATGAAATGGATTTTAAGAGGGGAACGTTTCGTTCTAAGGGAGATGTTATTGAGATTATTCCTAGTTATGAAAGAAAAAATGGAATTCGTATTGAATTTTTTGGGGATACGATTGATCGGATTTCTTCTTTTGATGTAGTAACTGGTCAGGCTTTAAGTCATAAAAAGTCGATTTCTATTTTTCCAGCTTCTCACTTTGTTACTGATGAAGAGAAATTAAAGATTTCTATTGAAAGAATTCGTAAAGAATGTGATGAGAGATGTAAGTATTTTAAAGAACATGGTAAATTAATTGAAGAACAGAGAATTCGTGAGAGATGTAATTATGATATGGAAATGCTTGAAGAGACTGGTTTTTGTCATGGAATTGAAAATTATTCTAGGCATATTGCTTTAAGGAAAGAGGGAGAGACGCCTACTTGTTTGATTGATTTTTTTCCTAAGGATTTTTTGATGGTAATTGATGAGTCACATGTTACAATTCCTCAAGTAAGGGGAATGTATAATGGAGATAGAGCAAGGAAGATGAATTTGGTTGAGTATGGATTTAGATTACCTAGTGCGTTGGATAATCGTCCTTTAAAGTTTGATGAATTTGAGGAAAAAATTAATCAAGTAATCTATGTTTCTGCTACTCCAGGGGATTATGAAATGGAGCATGTTAAAGGAGAAGTTGTAGAGCAGATTATTCGTCCAACAGGTCTTTTAGATCCATTAATTGAGGTTAGAGGAACGAAAAATCAAATTGATAATTTGGTAGAAGAGATTGATAAACGTATTTCTCTTAATGAGAGAGTATTAATTACAACTTTGACGATTCGAATGGCTGAGGAGTTATCTAATTATCTTAAGAATATTGATATTAAGGTAGCTTATTTGCATAGTGAGATAAAGACTTTACAGCGAATGCAGATTATTCATGATTTACGTGTTGGAAAGTATGATGTTGTGGTTGGTATTAATTTGCTTCGTGAAGGTATTGATATTCCAGAAGTTAGTTTGATTGCCATTATGGATGCAGATAAGCAAGGTTTTCTTCGTAGTACAAGAAGTTTAATTCAGACGATTGGAAGATGTGCTAGAAATAGTCATGGAGAGGTTATTATGTATGCAGATACTATTAGTGATAGTATGCATGAGGCTATTTCTGAAACGGCTAGAAGAAGAAAGATTCAGGAAGAATATAATACTTCTCATGGCATTGTTCCTAAGACAATTATGAAAGAAATTCGTGATGTTATTTCTAATGAAGAAGAAGTACATGTTGAAGAAAAGAAAATGACGAAAAAAGAAAAAGAGGAAATGATAGATAATTTGAATAGGGAAATGAGGGTAGCTGCTAAAGAACTTGATTTTGAGCGTGCTATGGAATTGAGAGATATTTTATTTGAGTTGCAAAGTGAATAATATTTTATAAAAAATAAAAAAAGATAATGACAAGTTATCTTTTTTTTGTTATAATTGCTTTAATAATAGTAGATAATAGTAGTGGGTGGTATGTATGGTACAAAGAATGATTTTAAAAACACAAGATAAGTGTATTTATGAAATAGAGGAAAAGAATTTAAAATTTTATTTATTGATTCCTAATACAAAGAAAGTTTTTTTGACGATATGTTTGATGGAGAATCCTACAGATGTATCAATTCAAAAAATTATTCAAGAACCAAATAAGGTATTAGTTATACCTATGGTGGAAAGTAATATTTTATCTTCTGTTTCATTAAATCAAGAAGAGGCTTTTCGTTATTTAGATCAATATATTTCGGGATTGATTAATTTGTCACATCAAATTTTAGTTTATAATCATATGGAAGTAGAAAATGTTGTTTATTTTAATAGTGCATTGTTTCCTAATTTTGAAAAGTGGTTTATTCAGAAATATCAAGGTAGGGTTGCTAGTGTGAAGATTAATTATCAATCTAGTGAGAAGATAAGTCCTGTTATTCAAAAACCGGATACGATTGATAATACAATGACTTTAGCTGCTTCTATTTCTCAAAATCAAGGGACTGATGTTCCTTTAGTCGATGAGGAGAAGGCTCCTGAAGTTCAGGAGAATAGTCATGATTTTGGTTTTGTTTCTTATGTTTTGTTAGGGGTAATCGTTGCAGTTGTATCATTAGTTTTTCTCTATTTAATCATTTAAAAAAGCTTATTGTTGAGATAAGCTTTTTATTTTATGTACATTGCAATTGTTGCAACAATTGATCCTACCATTAATATTAACATGATAATAGCAAAAATTCTTGCTCCTAAATTATGGCTGTAAGTATTTTTTTGTTTCTTTTTCTTAGGAGGATTCTTTTTTTCTTTTTTCTTTTTACTTTCTTCTTTTTTCTTTTTATTTAGATCATATAATTCTTTTTTTGATGGTCCTTGTTTTTCTTCTACAATAATTTCTTCTTGTTTCTTTTTCTTTTTACTCATGTTTGTCACCTCTTTTAACATTATAACGGAAAATAGGTATAAATACAAGGGGAAGGTAATATATTTAAGTGGTGATAAGATGAAAAAAGGAACAGGGAAAAAAATACGATTAAGAGAATTAATTTTACCCAATAAAAAATTAAATTATTTTGTTGGAATGATAATATTATTAGGAATTTTATCGGGATCTATTTTTTTAATGTTATCTAGTGTAGCAGATAAAAATAATGTGATTAAGCAAATAGAAGTATTTTTTACCAATATTAGTAAGGGGAGTTTAAATTGTGGACTAGCATTTAAGAATAGTATGATTATTAATTATTTATTTGTTTTTGTTATTTGGGTGTTTGGTCTTAGTATGATTGGTGTTTTTTTTAATATTTTTATTGCTTATTTAAAGGGATTTTTGGTGGGATTTTCTATTTCTTCACTTTTTTTAACTTATCAATTAAAAGGATTTTTGGGTGTGCTTTTTTATACTTTTCCTAGTCAAATTTTAAATCTATTTGTTGTTTATCTTTTAACTATTTATAGTTTTATGTTTTCTTCTCATTTGTTTAAGATTGTATTATCTAAGAGAGGAAATAATCGTAGTATGTTAAAGAAGTATGGGGTTATTTTAATGTTTTGTATTATTTTGAGTTTTGTTTCTAGTGTTTTGGAAGTTTATGTTTTTCCTAAAGTATTAAAATTATTTATTTCAATTTATATTTCTTGATTATTTTCTCATACTAGTAGTAGGTGAGATTATGGATACAAAGAAAATAGAGAGAAATTCTTTTTTTTATCATTTATTTTTATTTTTTTCTTCTTTTACTAGGGGATTAGTAGAGGTTTTTTCTTTGGTTCTTTTATATAAGAAAGGATATTCAGTAGATGCTCTTTTTTTCTTTTTGTTTCTTTTATATTTTGTAGGTATTTTTGTTAATATTGGTAGTCTTTTATTACCTTATCGTTTAGTACTTATCTTTTCTACACTTTTATATGGGGGCAGTTTTTTTTATTTATCTGTGATGAAAAATACTTATTTATCTTTAATTCTTTTTAGTATTCTTTTATCATGTAGTAATTATTCTTATCATTCTGTAAGGCATTATTTGGCTTGCTGTATGCTTTCTCGAAAGAATCTTCAAACGAACAGATTAGTTTTGATGATGTATTTAGGGGTAATCTTTTCTTCTTTAGTGGGAACTTTTTTTGTGAGTAAGTTACCAATTATTTATAGTGGAATCATTGTTTTTCTTCTTTCTTTAGTTTCTATTATTCCTGTTTTTTTAGGAAAAATACAAATAGAAGAAAGAAAAAGGGTTAAAATTCCTAGATTAAGTAAGAATAAAATCTTATTTAGTATTTTTGAACAATTTAAAGTGATTTTTTTGGAAATACAACCTTTATTCCTTTATCTTTATGTGAAAAAATCTATTTTTTATGTGGGGATATTTCATGTGGTGATTCATCTTTCTTCTTTATTAGTTGTTTATTTCTTTTCGAAGAAATTAAAAGAAAAGCATTTTTTATGGATTAGTTTTGGGATAGCTTTTGTCTTTTTTTTGAAACTGAATCTTAAAAATGAATTTATTTTGTTATTTATTGCTTTGTTAGAGGGAATAGGAGTAAAAATGTATGAAGTATTTAGTTTAAATAATCTTTATGATTTTAAAAAATTAGATGTTCGATCTTATCTATTGATAGAAGAAGTTATCTTTTTTGGTACGAAATCTATTTTTATGGCAATTATATGTTTATTTCATTTTTCTATTTATTGGGTTTTATTGATTTGTATTATTGGGGTTTTGATTAGTGGATTTTTTTTGCAAGAAAAAAAGTATCTTTAAAAGATACTTATGAACGGGCTGCACCATCTACTTGAAGAATTTCTCCTGTTGTGTAATTTGCCATATCACTTGCTAAATATAAGAATGCATTTGCAATATCGATTGGTTTGCCAATTCTTCCTAGAGGAATTGTTTTGATTAATGGTTCAATCACTTCTTTTGGTAAAGCAGATACCATATCGGTTTCTGTAATTCCTGGAGCAACAGCATTTACTCGAATGTTTAATGGGGCTAATTCTCTTGCTAAGGATTTTGTTAGTCCGTTGACAGCAAATTTGCTTGCTGGATACATACAACCACTTGGTTGTCCATAAATACTTACCATAGAGCTTGTGTTTAAGATTACGCCATTTCCTTGCTCTTTCATGTAAGGTACTGCTACTTTAGAACATAAGAATACAGATTTAATATTGATATTAATAATTTTATCTAATTCCTCTTCTGTATAATTTGTTAATGGAGTAGCAGAAGAAATTCCTGCATTATTGATTAAAATATCAATATGTCCAAATTTTTCATATACTTTTTTGAAAGCTTCTGCTATTTCTTTTTCATTATTTAATGCAGGATGTAGTCCTATCACTTCATAATTACTATTTTCTTCTTTTAATTTATTTAGTGCATGATTAACGGTTTCTTCTTTAGAACCAAATAATGCTACTTTAGCTCCATTTTGTAAAAATAATCTTACTGTTTCAAAGCCAATTCCTCTAGTACCACCAGTAATGATGGCTACTTTGTTTTCTAACATATTTATCACCATACCTTTCTTAATCATTATATCTTATTTTTTTATTTAGGAAAATACTTCAGAAGTATTTTTATGAAAGAAATGGAAGAACTTGACAACTTTTTTTTAATTGTTTAAAATATTTTGTTGAATTGGAGGAATTATATGAAAAATAGAAATGATTTTATTTATGATATTATTTCTCAAAAGAAATTTGAGCACTTAAAAAAAATGATGCAAGAAGAGCAATTGAGTGTTTTTTTTAAGGATAACTGTATTGTTAAAATGCTTATTGATTCTAAGAAAGAATATGAGTATAATTATTATGTTTTTGTTCATTATTATCCTGAAATTTTATCTTCTTATGATAAAGTGATTGAAAATTTTTCTGTTTTATCACAACAATTTGGTTTAAGTGATGCACTTGAGACTTCTATTTTGTTTTCTTATTTGTTATGGAATGGTTATTTTTCTTATGGAAGAGATTTGCATTATTGTGGCATAAATAATTTAAATAGATTTGATTTTTTTGGTTTAGAAGTGATGTCTGGACAAGGCTGCTGTACTCATTTTAGTTATTTGTTAAAAGATTTTTTAGATGTTTGTGGATATGATAGTGCAGTTTTGTTAAATTATATGAAAAGAATTGATTATTCTTCAATTTATCTTCCTGATATTGATAGAAAAAGGATAATATGTGATGAAAAGGAAAATATAAGAGATAAGTTTTTTCGAAAAATATCTACTAAGATGAGTGGAAATCATGCTTTTAATTTGATTAATGATTCGGGTAATTTATCTATTTATGATGCAACGAATTTATTATATATTCCTATTTCTGATTGTGTTGGTTATAAGGTTAATGGTCAATTTGCACAGGGAACTTTACATCCTGATTTTAGTTATATTTTTAATTTAGAAGAAGGCGCTATTGAAACATTGGATTTATTTCATAATAAAGAAAGAGGAAGTTATTTTGATTTAAAGGAATATGAAATGAAAAGTGAAAAATTATTGAAGATGTTTAAGAATAATCAGGATTTACTTTTAGATTCTTATCAAGCTTCTTCTAATGATATTACTGTTGTTTCTGATGGGATAAAAAAGATAAAAAAATTAGTTCGTTAACGTTTAAGAAAAATGATGCTTACTTGTCAAAGTGTCTTTTTTTTGGTATACTTATTAAGTCTTTGAACTTGTTAATATACAGAAAGGAGAGATTATTTTGAGTAAAATTAAAATTTTTAGTTTAGGTGGATTAAATGAAATTGGAAAAAATATGTATGTTATAGAAATTGATAAAGATATTTTGGTTATTGATGCGGGATTAAAATATGCTGATGATCAAATGCTTGGTATTGATTATGTTATTCCTAATATTGAATATTTAAAAGAAAATAAAAAGAGAATAAAAGGAATTTTTTTAACGCATGGTCATTTTGAGAATGATGGAGCTATTCAAGATATTGTTGAATCTTTAAGTGGAATTCCTATTTATGGATCTAAATTTACGATTGCTTTATTGAAAAAGGAATTAGAGATGAAGAAGGTTTCTACAAAAAATTTAGTGGAAATTCCTGCGTATAAAACTTTGAATGTTGGGCATGTTAAGGTTTTTCCTGTTGGATTATCTCATTCTATTCCTGATAATTTAGGGTATGCTATCTATACAAAGGATGGAGTAATTTTTTATGCTTCTGATTTTGTTTTTGATGCGATGATGAGGGGACATTACCAAACGGATATGGGAAAACTTGCTTATATTGGAAAACAAGGTGTACTTTGTTTAATGGCAGAGTCTGTTTATGCAAATAAGGTTGGTCATACTTCACCTAATCACCGTATTTCTAGTTTGATTCGTGAGACTTTGAGTAAGGCTGAAGGAAGAATTATTTTTAATGTATTAAGTTCCCATTTATATCGAATACAAGAGTTATTTAATGAAGTATCAAAGACAGATCGTAAGATTATTATTATGGGTAAGAAGTTACAAAGTATTGTTGAATATGCAACACAAAATAATTATTTATTTGTTGATCCTAAGTGTATTG
Source organism: uncultured Bacilli bacterium (assembly GCA_934162265.1). Taxonomy (GTDB): domain Bacteria; phylum Bacillota_I; class Bacilli_A; order RF39; family UBA660; genus RUG11198. The sequence continues at coordinate 16,355 of CAKPHZ010000017.1, forward strand.
GAGATTTATCGAATATCAATGATCCTGATGTTGTAATTGTTAATTCTAATGATCGTGAAAGACCATATTCTACTATTTATAAAATTGTTAATGGATATGATAAATTTGTAAAATTAAAACCTAGTGATACAGTGTTTTTAGCAACTCCTATTTATGAAGGAAGAGAGAAAACTTTTTATAAGTTATTAGATGATATTTCTAAATTAGATGTTGAAGTAGTGACACTTTCTAAAGAGAATTTATCTCATCATGCTTCTTCTGAAGATTTAATGATGATGATGGATTTGATGAAACCAAAATATTATTTTCCTATAAAAGGAGAATATCGTCATCAAGTGGCAAATGCTAATTTAGCTATGCAAGTTGGTATTCCTGCCAATCATATTATCTTAAAAGAAAATGGGTTTGTTGCTAGTTTTGTGAATGGAAAGTTAAATGAAAATGATTTTTCTAAGATTCCATGTGGGGATATCTCTATAGATGGAGATTCTAGTGATGATATTGGAGAGGTTGTTTTAAGAGATAGAGAAATGTTATCAGATAATGGAATTATTGTTATTTCTGCTACTTTATCAAAGAAGACAAAGAAGATTATTGCTGGGCCAGAAATTTTAACTAGAGGTTTTGTTTATGTTAAAGATAGTACTGAGTTAATTGAACAAATTAAAGAGATTTGTACTAAGGTAATTGTAGAAAATGTTCATGATAATTATGTTGATTATGGTAAGATTAAGAGTGGTATTCGTGAGAATTTGAGTAAGTATTTAAACGGTCAAACTGGAAATAAGCCTATGATTATTAGTGTACTTCAAGAAATATAATATTAATTTTTAGAAAAATACTGTTAAAGAGTGTTTTTCTTTTTTTCTTTTGCATGCTATAATGATAGTAGGAGAGTGATAAAGTGGAGTATAGAAAATCGTATCCAACGGATGCTTATTTATTGATTCAGTTAAGGAATGAAGTATGGAAAAATACTTATTACGATGTTTTACCTAATAGAATTTTACAGTATATGAAAGAAAATAAAGAAGAGATGGTAAGTCATCTAAGGGATCAAATTATGGAGAATAATCGGATTATTGTTGCTTTAGAAGATAATAAAATAGTAGGGTATATCTTTTATGCAAAGTCACAAATTGATTTATATGATACGGCTGCTGAGATTAGAGAAATTATAGTATTACCGCATTATCAAAGAAAGGGAATTGGAAGAAAGTTATATCAATTAGCGAAAAAAGAATTGAAGAAATTAGGATATCATACTTTGGTTGTTAGTTATCCTTCTATTGGTAAGGATAAAGAATTTTTTCAATGTTTAGGAGGAGAGATGAAAGAGAAGTTCTCCCATGATATTTTAGGATATCCTATTTCTTGTGACCTTTTTTCTTTCCAATTAGATGATACTATAGAAAATACTTCTTCAGATTGGCAAATTTTATATCAAGAAGTTCAGAAAAAAATAGGACTTTTAAATGATATAAATAAAGAAATAGCAGCAGTGATGAGTCCTCAGGGGAATATTTATTTTGGACTAGGGATAAAAAATAAAGTTTGTCCATTAGAAGGTGCTTTATCTAATTTATATTTAAATGGAGAAAAAGAGATTAGTAAAATTATGATTATGAATAAAAATAGTAAGGTTGTTTTGCCTTGTGGGAAATGTAGAGATTTATTCATTTACTTAGGATATGGTAAGACTGAAATTTTATTTGATATGGGTTCTTTGAAGGTTATTTCTTTAAAAGGTTTAAATCCTTATTATAAAGCTGAAGAAAAAGTATAAGAGGTTTTGTTCTTATACTTTTATTTATATAATTCTTTTTTTAATTCATTAATATTATTGGTCATGATAGTGATGTAGTTTTCGTTGCTATTGGTAATGTTTCCATCAGTAGAGTGCATAGTATTTATTGTGATTTGTTCTAAGTTGTTGTCTTTAATTAGTTTTGTTACTGTATCATTCGTTTTTGACGTTGTAGAGTATATATATTTAATTTGGTTTTCCTTAATTAGATTTTTTACTTCTTCGACTTTGTTGGTACTTAGGTCTTTATTCTCTTCTAGTGAAATGACTTTTAATCCATATTTTTCTAGAAATTTAAAAACATCACTATCAGTTACAATAATTTTATATTTTGCACTGGTTATAGCTTCTGTTAGATTGGCATCTAATTTAGATATTTCATATTCTAAATCTTTATATTTATCATTTATTTCTTCTACTAAATATGGATTAGTAATATATTCAGCAAGTCCATTTTTTAGATTTTCTGCCATCATTAAATAATTATTAGGACTTAGCCATAATTCTTCGATTGAATCATTATATTTCATTCCAGTTGCAACATCAATTACTTTTAGTTTAGAATTTAGGTTAATCATCTTAACTGCATAATCTCTATCTTTATCTAAACTATTAAAGACAAATAAGTCACTTTTGCTGTATTCTTCTAATTTTCTAGTAGATATCTCATATTTATCTACATCTACTCCTGTTGGATAGACACTATATACTTTAGCGTGATCTTCGTATAGTTTGTTAATAATAAAATTAATAGGGTATGTTGTTGTATAAATATTGATATTATCCATTTTTGTTTCAGTTTTTTCACAGCCACTTAGTAGTCCTATACTAAAAAACATAATTAGTAAATATATTATTTTCTTCATTTCTATTCTCCTATCTAATATAATATATTTTACAGTATTTTAAACTTTTTGTAAACAGATACAAAATAAAAGACTAAAAAATTAAAATTATGCTATAATAAAATAGTTAGGGAAATGGGTGATAAAATGGAAATTTTAGATAGACTAAATATTCATACAAATGAAGATTTATATAGAAAAGCATTTACTCATACTTCTTATAGTAATGAACATGATGTTGAGAGTTACGAGAGATTGGAGTTTTTAGGGGATGCTGTTTTAGAGCTTACGATTAGTGATTATTTATATAATGAGAAGCATTTAGAAGAGGGAACTATGACTAAGATGAGAGCTTCTTATGTATGTGAGGAGGCATGTGCTACTTATTCTAGAGAACTTGGATTTGAAAAGGAGATTTTGTTAGGTAGTGGAGAGAATGAGGCTAATACAACGATACTTGCTGATGTTTTTGAGTCTTTTATTGGGGCAATGTATATTGATCAGGGATTTTCTTATACAAGTAAGTTTGTGATGAATATTATTATTAAATATATTGAGAAGAAAGTTGATTTTTTACATGATTATAAATCAGAATTGCAAGAGTTAGTTCAGACTGTTCGTAAAAGTGTAAGCTATGAAATTGTTGATGAGAAGGGGCCAGCACATAATAAAACTTTTGTTTGTCAAGTTTTAGTTGATAATATTGTAATGGGAATGGGAAGTGGCAGTAGTAAGAAAGCTGCTGAACAGGCTGCGGCAAAGATAGCTTTAGAAAAACAAGTTAAGTAAGTAGGAAAGAAAAATGAAGTATTTTAGTTATTTACAATATAATTCTTTAGTGATTTTGTCCTATTTTTTTCTTTCTTTATTTGTGTTATTATTGGGATATATATCAAAAGGAAAAAGTACTTACTTTTTTTCTTCTGGAAGAGGTAAAGCTTTTTCTTTAGTTACTTATGTGAGGATGTTTACTCATGTTTTAGGACATGCAGATTGGAATCATTTTCGAAATAATTTTATTTATATTTTGTTAGTTGGTCCAATGATTGAAGAGAAATATGGGAGTCTTCCTTTACTAAAAATGATTTTATTTACGGCATTTGTTACAGCATTAATTAATATTATTTTTAGTAAGAAAGATATTTTGGGCGCTAGTGGTATTGCATTTATGTTGATTTTGTTAAGTTCTTTGGTGAATATTCAAAGTGGAAAGATTCCTCTTACCTTTATTCTTATCTTTTTCTTTTATGTGGTCAGCGAAGTAATTGATGGGATGTTTAAAAAGGATAATATTTCTCATTTGTCTCATTTAATTGGGGCTATTTGTGGTTTCATTTATGGCTATTATTTATTTTAAGGGGGTGAAATAATGAAGAGATTAGAACGTTTAAAATCAAAAATACTTTTGTCTAAAATGAAGACTTTTCTTATTGAAGAGAGGAGAAGGAGCTATTATCGAGATGAAATGAATGTAAAAGAACTTATTCCTTTAGAGAAAGATAAAAAGTTAGTGGTATATGAAAATGGAATGATTGATTTTATTCAGTATCAATCTAAAAAATTAATAAAAGAAAGAAGATGAATTTTCTTCTTTCTTTTAGTTGGTATATCTTAGACTTTCATTTGAAACATTAAAAATCATTCCTACCAATAGCATATAGGATAGAAGAGAAGAACCACCATAACTGATAAATGGTAAAGTAATTCCCATGATAGGAAGCAATCCTATAGTCATAGAAATATTTTGTACTTGTTGGAATAAGAGTACAGCGATAACTCCTCCGATCGCATATTTATCCATAAAATCATTTGCTTTAAAGGTTGTATGAATTAAATTCATATCGAAGAATATGATTAATAAGATTAATAGACTTGCTCCTAGTAATCCAAAGTTTGAGGCTATGACGGAAAAGATAAAGTCGGTTTGCATTTCTGGAAAATAAATAGGAGTATGATTAAAACCATGTCCAAATATTCCAGCTGAACCAATAGCAATTAAAGAATTTTTTAATTGCATTCCACTACTAGCAGACCAATTGGTAATTCTATCAATTCGGTAAAATAATCCAGTACCAAAAATTTTGATAAATAAATCTTGATTACTAATATAGATTAATGCTCCTGTACCTAGTATGGCTCCTACTAATAGAATAGCAATAATAAACCATCTTTTTCTAATTCCTCCAATAAATAACATGGTTGCTGTAATAATTAAATAAATCATTACAGCTCCTGTATCTGGTTCAATAAATGTTAATGCAGAAGGAATAGCTACTAGGATCAAAATTTTTATTAGGAATTTAAATTCTTCTTTAATAGTTGGCTCAATATATTTTTCATTAAATTCATGAATTAATCTTGCCAGAATAATAATTAAAAATACTTTCATAAATTCACTTGGTTGAATCGTTCCTATATAAGGAATTTTGAACCAACAAGTGGCATTTTTTCTGGTTACACCAAAGAATAAAACTAATATTAAGGAGAGTACACCAAAAGAATAAAACCACCAAGCATTATTATATAAAAATTTATTTCCTAAAAACATCATAAAATAAGCAAGGGCAAAACCAATAACATACCATATTCCTTGTTTTAACCAATAATCTTGAAATTCACTTCCTAAAGCATTTTTGGTACAATAAATGGAAATAATACTAATTATACCAAATAAAATAAGAGGAATAATAACCCCATTTTCTACTTTAAATTTTGAAATATTTTTTATGATCATCACCACATTTCTAAAAATATTTTAACACATATTGAAAAGTTTTGAAACTATTTATTGAAAGATTAAAAAAATTATGATAGAATCTTATTAGAATAGTGATTGGTTAGGCAAAGTAAAAAAAATAAGGGGTTGGATAAGGCTAGGTGATGAATTTGAGTAACTTTATTGAAAAATTTTATCAATTTATTGATAAGATTGGTAAACCAAATTTTCTTTTGATTGTTTTTATTTTATTTATCATTTTCTTAACTGGTTTATATCAAACTTTTTCTTTATTTACTTCTAGTGATGGTATGGATATTGTTGATGGAATAAAGACTTATCAATTTATTTTAAATCGTGATGTAGAAGAAAATACTTTAACTATACCTGCTAATAGTAGTAGAAATCTTCAAGTTACTGTATCTAATTTGGAAGATATTTCTTTAAAATATGGAATATATTATAGTTCTCCTAGTGATTTATCTTCAGTTTCTTTAGGATATTTGGTCTATAGCGAATATTTACCTAATGGCATTATTTCTCCTAAAGATAATTATGAAGTATCTTTAAAAGTAAATAATCAATCTGAGCAAGATGTTTCCATTAAACTTGGTGTTGTTTATGGGGTAGAAAAAGGTGGAGATTTATTATTGGATGCTGAAAATCACTGGTTTAATTTGTACCAAAGCACTTTAAGCGAAATGTCCGTTGGTTCTTATGTTAAATATGTTGGAAGTAATGGATGTGTAGGAAAAAAATGTGAAGGACAAAACGCAAATTATGTGAGTGCTGAGGATATGGGATACTGTCGTAGTTCTGATCATAAATTTACAGTAAGTGGTTGGAGAATTGCCTATATTGCAGATAATTCTGCTTATTTAGTTAGTGCAGGTTCTCCTGAATGTGTTTGCACTAATGCTGAAGGAACAGTTGGAGAAGAATGTAGTAGTTTTGATACTACAGCAGGTGCACAAAAACATATTGATAATTTGAATGAAATCGCTTTGAAATATTGTAATAGTACTTACGTAGATGGTGGAGTTTGTGATAGTACTAGTGCTTGGAATATGAATGATACTGATTTCAAAAAGATTACAGGTTATTCTTTAGGGGATAAATTGAATAAGAATGGCTATTATTCTGCTAATGATTTAATGAATAATGGTAGTGATTATTGGTTTTCTACAGCTAGAGGAATGGAATTTACTTATTATTGGCAATCCAATTCTTCTACTATTAACGCGATTCATTCAGATACTGTTCTTGGTATTCGCCCAATAATAAAACTTAAGTCTTCAGTTGTTGTTGTTGGAGGTAGTGGAACTGATCAAGATCCTTACACCATTGAGTAATATTGCTTATTGGAATAGTTATCCTCAAGTTTCTAAGACTTGAGGAATTTTTGAAGACAAAATTCTTTATCAGTATTTTAAATTTAAAAAAATCATTATATAATATAATAGAGATGAGGGAATAATATGAGAGTTGTTGTACAAAGATGTATGAAAGCATCTGTTCGGGTAGAAAATAATACTGTAGGTAGTATAGGAAAGGGATTAATGCTATTAGTTGGTTTTACTTATGGTGATAGTGAAAAAGAAATTGATTATATGATAGATAAGATTATTCATCTGAGAATTTTTGATGATGAGAATGGAGTGATGAATCGATCTTTATTAGATGTTAGTGGCGGTATTTTATCGATTAGTCAATTTACTTTATATGCAGATACAAGAAAAGGAAGAAGACCTTCTTATATTAAGGCATTAAATGGAGATGAGGCAAAGGCTTTGTATCAACTTTTTAATCAAAAATTACGAAGTGCTGTTGAATTGGTAGAAGAAGGAATTTTTGGTGCGGATATGAAAGTTGATTTTATTAATGATGGACCAGTTACTATTATTTTGGAGAAAGAAGGAGATTTGGATGGAAAATAAAGTTAATTATAAATTATTAAATCTTTTACTTGGAATTTTAATTGTTTGTTTATTATATTTTATTCGGGATTTATGGCTTGGTATTTTTGCAAAAGTTATTGCTATTTTACTTCCATTTTTGGTTGCTTTTGCTGTTTCTTATGCGATTTATCCTTATTGTAAAAAGTTAGAAGGATATGGTCTTCCTAAATGGCTTTCAATGTTTGTTATTTATTTTATTATTATTGGTTTTCTTATATTAATTGGAATTACAGTTGTACCAATGCTTTATGATCAAGTAGTATTATTTTTGAGTAATATTTCTGCTGTTGTTACGGATATTTCTTCTAAGTACGAAGTGGACTTGGGTATTTTGCAGAAGTCGATTTCTACAGTTTCTAGTGATATTTTGAAAGATGTAGGAACTTATATTTCTAGTGGGGCGATTAATATATTAAATGCTTCTATTAGTGTTCTTACGAATTTGATTATTGTGGTTGCTGTTAGTGTTTACTTTTTATGGGATATGGATTCTATTCGTAATACGATTAAGAAGACTTTAAAAAGAATGAAGGGAAGATATTATTCTTATGTAAAGAGATTAGATACGGAGATTAATAATTATTTTAGTGGTTTATTTAAGACAATTTTAATTCAATTTATTGAATATACGATTGTTTTTAAATTAATAGGACATCCAAATTATTTAATTTTAAGTATTTTAGCTGCTATTACTACAATTATTCCTTATTTTGGAGGATTTATTGTGAATGTTTTAGCGGTAATTATTGCTTCAGTTGTTAGTACAAAATTATTAATTTTAACTTTAATTGTTTGTTTAGTTTGCCCTAACATTGATGGTTATATCATTGCTCCTAAAGTATATGGTAAGACTAATCAACTTCCTGCTTTAGTCAATATTTTTGCTGTATTTGCTGGTGGTATTTTAGGAGGATTCTGGGGAATAGTAATTTCTCTTCCTGTTGCTATTATTATTATTGCTACTTATCGTTTCTTTAAGGAAGATATTAATCAAAAAATTGTAACGATAAAAGAAAAAAAGCAAGAAAGTTAGTATTAGGAAAGAATTGTTTTTAAGTGATGTTTATTTCACTAGTTAGTTTAAAAAAAGTATCAGTTAAATTTTTCTGATACTTTTTTACATATATTTATTCATTTGTTTCATCATTTGATTTATTTGTTTTTGATTAGGTGCTCTTCCCATTGAAGACATCATTGCTTTAATCATTTGTTCGTTAATAGGAGGATTTTCTTTTAAATATTTCATCATAAATTTTCTAGCGATGAAAAATCCAATAATTCCTCCTGCAATTAGTCCAATTACTAAATATAATATATCTCTTAACATACTTATCCCTCCATGTATTCATTTTACTAAAAATAAGTATTTTTGTCTATTACTTTGCTAGTAACTCTTCTTTTTTATGGACATTTTCTAACCAAAAATAGTCTTGGTTTTCAAAGTCACAGACAAATAACTTGTTATTGAATTTTTGGAGACTATCAAAGAAAGAAGGGTAGTTAATACTGCTTTTTAATTTTAGGCAATAATTACTGACCATTAATTTACTATATTCATGATAATTAGAAATGAGATGAATATTTGCTTTGTTGTTATAATAAACATCTACTTTGTGATTAATATTTAAAAAGTTATTCATAAAAAGTTTGTTAAAGTGATTGGTTATTGCTTCATAATAATTGGTTGATAGCATCATATCATGTCTATTTGTATAGTAGGTATCTTCTAGCATTTTATAAAGTTTGTAAGGATATTTATTATAGACTTCATAGAAAAAATCATTTACATTATAAATATAAAATATTCGCATTTTGATCACCAAATATAATATATAAGAAGTAGGGGAAATATTTTGTCGAAATAGAAGAAAAAATAAAATTTTAAAAATATTGATTTAAGGAAGAGATTACTTGTGAAGGGTTGTAGCCATCTCTTAATAGGGAATTGTATAATTTATTTCTTAGTTTATAATTATCTAATTTATGGTTACTTTTGATTGCTTTTTCAATTTTTTTATTGATTTTTTCTTGGATGATTTCTTCATTAAATAAGTATTTATTTTCTTCGATGATGGTGGGGGAGATATTTAATTTTTTTAGTTCATTGATGATTCTATATTCTCCCATGTTAGTAAACTTTAATTTATCATTAATAAAGCATTTGGTAAAATACTTATCATTCAATAATCCTTTTTTTGTTAGCTTTTCTATGATAAAGATTCTATCTTCTTCTGTTACTTGTTTTCTTTTTAGATAATCATCGATTTCTTTAGTGGAACGAAGTCTAGTTTGGATATATTTAACACAGGCATTATAGTATTCTTGTAGATTTGTATCGATCAGTATTTTATTGTATAAATGAGCATCTAATTCTTTTTTTAGTAATAGCTCATTTTCTAGAATTACATCATCATAGGTATCGATAACTTCTCCATTATCTAAGTAAAGTCGATATTTTAAAGCACCAATTTTTTCGTACTTTTCTATTTTCATTTTAGTTTTGCTCAAATCTATCGAAGGTAACTTTTCCTAAAGATCCTTCTCTTAAATCTTTTAATATGATTGTGGAAACTTTTTCAATATCTACTTCATTTTTGGAGATTGCTCCAATTTTTTTTCCTATTGTATCGATGATTTTAGGAGTATCTTCTAGATTTTCTATTTGGTAGCGTTGTTTTAGAAATTCAGGGTAATATTTTTTTAGGGTTTCTAAAATGTAGATTGAAACTTGTTCTTTGTTTAGAATTTCTTCTTTGATGGCGGTCATTGAGGCTAAATTTAGGGCAGTATTTTTTCCTTCTAGTTTTGGCCATAAAATTCCTGGGGTATCTAATAGTTCTAAATATGCGTTAATTCTTATCCATTCCAAATTTTTAGTAATTCCTGGTTTATTTCCTACATTGGTTGCTTTTTTACCTACTAATCGGTTAATTAGGGTGCTTTTTCCAACATTAGGAATACCTAAGATTAATATTCTTGTTTTTCTAGGTTTTAGTCCTTTAGCTTGCCTTTTTTGATTTAGTTCTTGAGCAATGGTGTCGATTTTACTAAAAATACTGTTCAAGTTTTTATCATGTAAAAGGTCTACTAATAGTACTTGATAGCCTTTTTCTTCATAATATTTTTTCCAATTATTTGTAATTTGATCATCACATAAATCTTTTTTGGTCATGATTAAGATTTTTGGTTTGTTTTTTATCAAAGAATCAATTTCTTTATTTTTAGAGGATAGGGGAATCCTGGCATCAATTACTTCTAATACCATATCAATTAAATTAATTTTTTCATAAATTTCTCTTTTGGTTTTGGCCATATGACCAGGGTACCAGTTGATACCGATTTTTTCAGCCTCATTATTTTGTTGATTATTTTTCTTCTCTTGTCTCATTTTTCTTTTTTGGTACATATCCATAAAATTTCACTTCCTTTTTAGTAAAGACTTTTTTACACTTTTATATAATTATTTTTTATAATAATTTAATTTTTCTAATTCTTTTATATTTTCTTTAACCCAGGGATTACCTGCAACCATTTTATTTATTTTTAATGATACTTTCATTTCATTAGTTGTAATATTCATCGTATTTTCAAGCAAAATGCCTTTTTTCATTTCAAATTTTGTGATGTTTTTCCATTCTATTAAGCAGTAATCTAATATATTCCAGTTGCCTTCTACCGGAAAAATATGAATTCCTTTTTCATCAAACCCAAATAAGTATGATGTTGCTCTTTCTGACGCAATTACAATTACTGGACCAGCTGGTAAAACCCATTTTACTTTGTAGGTACTATGTCCTGGCACAATATTATTTTTATAACTAAAATTCCATTTATTTAATTCTTCTTTTACTTTTTCTAAATTAAGCATATTTCTAATCTTCCTTTCATTTTATCATTTATTTGTTTCTTCTATTAATAAATCAAAATCTGATTTATATAATTTATCTTGTTTTATTCTATATTTTTCAAATTCTGTTAATGCTTTATCACAAGCTATTTCATGTGATATTTTTCCAGCATCTTTTAATATATCCCTATCATCTGCAAGCAAAAACTTATCTATTCTAGATGACCAGTCCTCCATCGTCATTGGAATATGTCTTCTCGCCCTATTTTCAGCAATTTCTAAAAATGCACTAACAATTCCCTCTAAATCACTTAATTCTTCTTTATTTAAATAATTTTTAGCAATTATAATATCGGATTCCATAATTTTACCATTAGGGGATTTTTTCCAAGAAGTCAGTCCCATATGTTCCTTTTCTGAATTTGCTCTATTATATATAATTTCAGCAGCTGTCTGATGTGATACCGCAAAGTGCATTTTATTTTGAACCTTTTTAAAGAAATCGATTGATATAGGAGATTTAGGATC
>CAKPHZ010000018.1 GCA_934162265.1 uncultured Bacilli bacterium
GTTGGTGAAGTGGCTTAACACACTGCCCTTTCACGGCAGCATTCACGGATTCGAATTCCGTACTGGTCACCATAATAAATATTAAGCCGAAAGGCTTTTTTTAAAACTTAGATAAGGACATGATTTTATATTTTTATTTCAGAGAGTTAGTGTTTGATGTGAACTAATATAAAAATATATAATTACTACCTTTGATGTGTGCTCGAAAGAGATTTCCGGTTTTGATGACCGTTATCTAATTAAGTAAAATATAGGATGGTACCGTGCATATGCACTCCTTGTGGTATCATCCTTTTTTGGGAGGAATGATAAAATGATAAATATTAAAGAAGATGTAAAATTAAATGTTTTAAATCATAGTTGTGCTCATCTTTTAGCACATGCTATAAAACACCTTTATCCTAATGCTAAATTTTGGGTTGGACCTGTTATTGAGAATGGCTTTTATTATGATATTGATTTAGGAGATAAAGTTATTAGAGAAGAAGATTTTCCATTAATTGAAAAAGAGATGAAAAAGATTTCTAAAAGTAATAAACTTATTAAAAGAATAGAGTTGTCTAAAGAAGAGGCTTTAGATACTTTTAAAGATGATCCTTATAAAGTTGATTTAATTAATGGATTTTCCGATGATGAAGTAATTACTGCTTATCGTCAAGATGATTTTATTGATCTTTGCCGTGGTCCACATGTTGAAACTACTAAGATGATGAAGTATTTTAAACTTTTAAAAGTTAGTGGAGCTTATTATAAGGGGAATTCTAAAAATAAAGTACTTCAACGTGTTTATGGAATATGTTTTGAAAATGAAGAAGATTTATTTAATTATTTAAATTATTTGGAGGAAATGAAGGAAAGAGATCATCGTAAATTAGGTAAAGAATTAGATATTTTTATGATTTCTGATTTGGTTGGTAAAGGATTGCCTATGTGGTTACCTAATGGTGCTACTATTCGTAGATTATTGCAAAGATATATTACCGATAAAGAAGTTTCTTTGGGATATCAGCATGTTGTTACGCCGTCTTTAGGTAGTGTTAATTTATATAAAACTAGTGGACATTGGGCACATTATAAAGATGATATGTTTCCAATGATGAAGTTGGATGATGAGGAATACGTTTTAAGACCAATGAATTGTCCACATCATATGTTGATTTATAAAACTTCTCTTCATTCTTATCGTGAGTTGCCAATTAAAATCGCTGAAATTGCAAATGATTTTCGCTATGAAGCTAGTGGTGCTGTTTGTGGAATTGAACGTGCTAGAGCTTTTACTCAAAATGATTCTCATATTTTTTGTATGCCTAGTCAAATTAAGAATGAGTTTAAAAATGTTATTGATTTGATTTTAGATGTGTATAAAGATTTTGGTTTTAAAAATTATAGTTTTCGTTTATCGCTTAGGGATAAAAATGATACAGAAAAATATTTTGGAAATGATGAATTATGGGAAAAAAGTGAAAATGAATTAAGAGAGGTTTTGAAAGAATTTGGTGTTGAGTTTTATGAGGCTGAGGGTGAGGCTGCTTTTTATGGACCAAAGTTGGATGTGCAGGTTAGATCTGCTCTTGGTCATGATGTAACTTTATCTACAATTCAATTAGATTATCAATTGCCTGAACGATTTGAACTTACTTATATAGATGATAAGGGAGATAAGGTACGGCCTGTTGTAATTCATCGTGCAATTTTAGGATCTTTAGATCGTTTTGTTGCTTTCTTGTTAGAAGAAACAAAAGGAGTATTGCCAGTTTGGTTAGCTCCGGTTCAAGTAAATATTATTCCTGTTAATAATGAACATCATTTAGAATATTGTGTTTCTTTGAAAGATAAATTACAAAAGTTAGGTATTCGTGTAAATTTAGATATTCGTGAAGAAAAACTAGGTTATCGAATGAGAGAATCTCAAACAAAGAAAATTCCATATACATTAGTAATTGGAGATAAGGAAGTAGAGAGTAATTCTGTAAATTATCGATTACATGGTAGTAAGGGAACTAATGTTTTAAGTATTGATGATTTTTGTTCTTTAATTCTTGATCAAATTGAAAAGAAACGTTTTTAATACTTTTCTTTTTATTGGTAATAATTATAAGGTAATTTTATGATTGAATAACTTGTTGTTGACAACAATAACAAATCATTATATAATATGTTTTTGTTGAAAAGAGGGGGGATTTTATGATTATTACTCAAGATAGAAATAATAGTATTATATTAGGGGATTTAGTTGTGAATGATTATGAAGGATTGAAAGAAATTCGTGATTATTTTATGCAATATCGTCTGGATAATGGTAATTATTCTCGTTTTGTTCAGGGGAGTCGTGTTAGCTTTCGTTCTATTTTACCAACAGATTATATGAAAAAAGGTAATTATTTAGTTCATAATCAAATTATTTCTTCTGATGATAATGATTTGGATAATTTTGATGAGTGTGATTATTATGTAGAGAAATTTAAATCTAATTATTTAAATACTATTTTAATTGCTACCTCTTTATTGGGGCATTTAGATGCTAGTGAAGTTGATTATATGACTAGGCAGTTTATTGCTACTGGTATTATTAAGTGTCTTCCTATTGATGATATTTGGTTAAAATGTAGTAGAGAATTATGTAAAAGAAAACTTAATTTAAATGATTATAAAGTATTTTTAGGATTATTGAAATTGAATATTATTTCTTATCAAGTTCAAGATATTATTCCTGTTTCTGAAATGAATAGCGGCAAGTTAAGACATATTTATCGTGATGATTTAAAGAATTTGGTTGTTAATTCTTATTTGCTTTTGGGAAAAAATAGTGCTAAATTTAAGAAAAGAAATTTAAAACGCTAGTATATTTTGTTATTTTAAGGTGGTTATATATTAATTTTTGTTAATAAAAAGTGTATTTAATTTTTGATATTGCTCCTATAATGACTATTTAGAGAGCATTTCATTTTTGGTTCTTCGAAATTCGGTGGGCCTAAAAAAATCACATCTAAATTTTAGATGTGATTTTTATCATATTTTATTTCTTAAAACTTAAAAAACTAAATCATTCTTTAAAAAATTCAAATTAATATTAAGTAAATTTATAATGAATACTTTTTGCTGGACCCATTGAATTTCAAAGAGCCTCATTTTTTAAGTGTATTTTTTTGTATTGATAAAAAATTTGGGGGTGTATTCTGAATTTTTAGTATTTATAAAAGAGATAATTTATTAGAATTTTTATTCGTTCCTTCCTGTTGTATAAATATTGATTTTTGACTGTTCTATAAAACTTGAGTAGTTGTTATATTTTTTTTGCCTTATTATAGATAATATGGTAAAATATATTAAGAAATGAGGGATAATTATGATAGATCGTTTAGAGGCTACGTTAAAGAGATATAATGAAATTATTGAAGAATTATCTACTCCTGAGGTTATTCAGGATATTAAAAAGATGACTGAATTATCTAAGGAACAAACTAGACTTACAGAGACTGTTGATTTATATAAGAAGTATAAAAAAATATTAGAGAATATTGAGGAAGATAAGGAATTATTGAAAGATTCTGAGTTAGGTGAGTTTGCTAAGGAAGAATTAAGTAATTTGAATAAGGAAAAAGAAGAAATTGAAAATCAGTTTCATATTTTGTTATTGCCACATGATCCTAATGATGAAAAAAATGTTATTGTTGAAATTAAAGGAGCAGCAGGTGGGGATGAGGCAAATATCTTTGCTGGTGATTTGTTTGATATGTATACTAAATATGCTGGTAGAGAAGGTTGGCAAATTGATGTTACAAATAGTATTGAAGGAGCAGCTGGTGGTTTTACTAACATAGAATTTATGGTTAAAGGAGATAGTGTGTACTCTAAGTTGAAGTATGAGAGTGGGGCACATCGTGTTCAAAGGGTTCCTGCAACGGAAAGTCAGGGAAGAGTTCATACTTCTACTGCCACTGTTCTTGTTATGCCAGAGGCTGATGATTTTGATTTTGAATTGGATGAGAGTGAAGTTAGGATTGATATTACAAGAAGTAGTGGTTGTGGGGGTCAAGGTGTTAATACAACGGATAGTGCAGTTCGTTTGACTCATATTCCTACTGGTATTATTGTTTATTCTCAAACGGCGAGAAGTCAGATAAAGAATAAGGAGAAAGCTTTTAAAATTTTGAAGACTAGACTTTATGATTTGAAATTGAGAGAAAAAGAAGAAGCAGAAGGTGCTGTTCGTCGTAGTAAGATTGGTACTGGGGATCGTAGTGAAAAAATTCGTACGTATAATTATCCACAAAATAGACTTACTGATCATAGAATTGGATTTACTTCGATGAATTTGGATAGAATTATGGAAGGGGATCTTGGCATTGTTATTGAAGCTTTGATTAATGAAGATCAGAAACGTAAATTGGAAGGTGAAGATAATTTGTAACTAAAATACTGATTCAGTATTTTTCTTTTTATGATGATTGTTAGGTAAGATGAAATATGGTTAGGGAAAAAGATAGAGATTATATTTGTAAATATTTACCTTCTGATAAAGTTGAAGAAGGGTTAGAATTATTAGAAAGAGGAATTGCTCCTCAATATATTGTTGGAAATGTTGATTTTTTTGGAAATGTTCTTGAGATAAATAATAATGTTTTAATTCCACGTTTTGAAACGGAATTGTTGGTAGAAAAAACTATTGGTTATATTAAAAAACTATTTGGTATAAATTTAAGTGAGTTAGATATTATTGATATTGGGACAGGAAGTGGCTGTATTGCGATTACTTTGAAGAAGGAATTGAATTCTCATGTTGTTGGTGTGGATGTTTCTCCTTTAGCTTTAGAGGTGGCAAAAAGGAATGCAATAAATAATTCTGTTGTTGTTGATTTTATCCAGAGTGATATTTTTGAAGGGATTTCTTCTAAGTTTGATGTGATTATTAGTAATCCTCCTTATATTAGGAAGGATGAGGAAATAGACAAAATTGTTTATGATAATGAACCTCATTTGGCTCTTTATGCAGAAGAAGATGGACTTTATTTTTATCATCAAATATTAAAAAATGCTTCAAGGTATGTGAAATCTAAATTTTTGATTGCTTTTGAGATTGGTTTAGATCAAGGAAATAAGATAAAAGAAATGGCTAATCAATACTTAAAAGATGTGAAAGTTGTTGTAGAAAAAGATTATTCTGATAGAGAAAGATTTGTTTTTGTTTATCGAGACTAATCTTTTTTTGTTTTGTTGTATTTTATATGAAATTCAGTTAAAAGGAAGTTTTCAAATTGTTTATTTTGATGTATAATTATTTTTAAGTAGGTGATGTTATGGTACGATATAATCCGAGTGCTAAAGAAGGATTAACTAATCAACAGGTAAATGAAAGAATTGCTAATAATTTGGTTAATTTTAATGATCAACCACCCACAAAAACGGTAAAGCAGATTATTATTAGTAATTTTTTTACTTATTTTAATTTTATTAATGTGGTTTTAGGTTCTGCTATTATTATAGCGGGAATTTATGGAAATAGGGTTTTTGATGCTTTAAAAAATTGTTTATTTATGGGAGTAATTATTTGTAATAGTATTATTAGTATTATTCAAGAGGTTATTTCTAAAAAAACGATTGATAAGTTATCTGTTTTAGCAGAGGCAAAAGTTGTTGGAATTCGAAATGGTAAAGAGGTTAATTTAGGAATTGAAGAAATTGTTTTAGATGATGTTTTAAAATTATCTCTTGGGAATCAGGTAGTTACAGATGCTGTTATTTTGGAAGGTGATGTTGAGGTTAATGAGTCTTTTTTAACTGGTGAAGTTGATCCTATTCCTAAACATGTCGGGGATATGTTATTATCTGGTAGTTTTATTGTTAGTGGTAGTTGTTATGCTAAGGTGGAACATATTGGCAAGGATAATTATATTTCAACGATTAGTAGTGAGGCTAAGTATGATAAGAAGGTTAATTCTGTTATTATGACTTCTTTTGAGAGAATGTTGAAGGTTTTATCTGTTGTTATTATTCCTGTTGGTGCATTATTGTTGATGAATCAGTTGAAGGTAACAAATTATAATGTTACAGCTTCAATTTTTAATACTGTTGGTGCTTTAATTGGGATGATTCCTGAAGGATTGTTGCTTCTTACTAGTTCAGTTATGGCGGTTAGTGTTGTTCGGTTGTCTAAATATCATGTTTTAGTTCAACAGTTATATTGTATAGAAACGTTAGCTCGGGTTGATGTTATTTGTTTAGATAAAACTGGTACAATTACAGAAGGGGCTATGGAGTTTGTTGATGATATTCCTTATAATGGGGTTACTAAAGAGAAACTTGATGATGCTCTTGCTAATGTTTGTTATGCTTTTGATAATACTAATGCTACTATGGAAGCTATTCAAGAGCATTATTCTAGTAAAGGAATTTGGAGTGTTAAAGATAAACAGGAATTTTCTTCTAGTAGAAAATATTCAGCAGTAGAATTTGAGGAAAGAGGTACTTTTTATATAGGTGCTCCTGAATTTGTTTTAAAAGATAATTATCATCAATATCAAAGTTTTTTGGATCAGTATACAGATTATCGTGTATTGGTTGTTGCGTATCAAAAAGAATCTTTGGCAAGTGGTCCTGTTAATTTGAGTGTTCTTGGTTTTGTTCTTATTCAAGATAAAATCCGTAAAGAAGCACCAGATACCTTGAAGTATTTTAAGGAACAAGGGGTTAAGGTTAAGATTATTAGTGGAGATAATTTTAAAACGGTTTGCAGTATTGCTAAGAGGGCTGGAATTGAAGATGCTAAAGGAATGGATGCTACTTTACTTAATTCAGATAATATTGATGAAATGTTAGAAAAATATGATGTGTTTGGTCGTGTTACTCCTGATCAGAAAAAAATGATTATTGAAAGTTTACAAAGAAAGGGTCATACTGTTGCGATGACTGGTGATGGAGTTAATGATGTTTTAGCTTTGAAGAAAGCAGATTGTAGTATTGCGATGGCTAGTGGTAGTGATGCAGCTAAAAATGTTAGTCAGCTTGTATTGTTAGATTCTAATTTTGCTTCAATGCCAGAGGTTGTTGCTGAGGGAAGAAGAACGATTAATAATGTAGAGCGTTCAGCTTCTTTGTTATTGATAAAGACTATATTTACTTGTATTTTAGTAGTTATTTGTATTTTTATGAAAAGTGAATATTTCTATTTGCCTATTCATCTTAGTTTGATTACTACTTGTACAATTAGTATTCCATCATTTGTTTTAGCTTTGGAACCTAATCATAATCGAGTAAGAGGTAATTTTATGCTAAAGGTAGTGGGGAAGAGTTTACCGGCAGCACTTACTGTTGTATTTAATGTAGTAATGATTGTTTTATTCAGAAATCAGTTTAGTATTGATGGAAATTTGACTTCTACTTTGATTGTTATTATGACAGGGACAACTGGTTTTATCTTTTTATCGAGATTGTGTCGTCCATTTAATTGGTTTCGAGGAGGATTGTTTTTTGCTTTAGTTAGTTTATTTATTTATATTGTAATGTTTCAAAGTGAATTTTTTGATTTATCTCAAGTTAATTTTAATACTTTGCTTTTATATATTGTTTTTGCGATTTGTAGTGTATGGATTTTTGATAAGTTGAATAAGGGAGTTGATTTCTTACTTCGTAAACTAGATAAAGATTACGCTATGGAAAGAGAGGAATCTGAAAGAGGTTAAATAGATGGAAAAGTTAGTAGGATACCGAAAATGTTTGACTGAACAAATTATTATTTTGGAAAAAATACTGATGAAGAATGAGGACTTGATAAGTATTTTGAAGGTATTAGAAAGTATTGGGATAGATAATTGTTATGTTGGGGCAGGTTCTATTAATCAGACGGTATTTAATTATTATCATGATTATTCATGTAATTACGGAATTAAAGATTATGATATTGTTTATTTTGATGAAGATTTATCTTATGAAAAGGAGGATAAAGTAATCAAAAAAATTAAGGATAAGCTAGGAATTTTATCGGATATGGTGGATATTAAAAATGAAGCTAGGGTACATTTATGGTATAATGAAAAGTATCAAACTAAAAGAGAGCCTTACTCTAGCGTAGAAGATGCGATTGCTAGTTGGGGAGCAACAATTACTTGTGTTGGAGTGAGGATAAAAAATGGTAAATTAGAGGTATATGCTCCTTATGGTTTGGAAGATATTTTTGGGATGATTATTCGCCCTGTTAAAAAGGATTTTTCTAAAGAGATGTATGATGAAAGAGCTTCACGTTGGCAAAAAAAGTGGCCAATGTTAAAGAAAATAGAGTGGTAGTTTGAAGATTATTGTATTTTTTTCAATAATCTTTTTCTTTTTGTATAAAATCATTAGATACTGCTCATGATTGAAATAGAAAGGTGGTATTAAAATGAAGAAATTTTTAATTTTAGGATTACTTATTGTAGCTTTTATTGTATTGTATGTTAATGTGAATGCTGAAGTGGACGAGATTGTTATTCCTGAGGCTGCTATTCGTGTGAGAGTTATTGCTAATTCTAATCAAATTCATGATCAGAGTATGAAGATGAAGGTTAAAAAATATATTGAGACTTCAATATCACCAACTTTATTAAATGTTCGTGATGTTAATGAGGCTAGAGGTGTGATTAAAAATAGTTTGTCAGATTTGGATAGTGGGATTAAAGAGTTATTTTCAGATAATAAATATGATAAAGATTTTGTGATTCATTTTGGAGATAATTATTTTCCTGAAAAGGATTATCGTGGGGTTCATTATGAAGCTGGTTCTTATGAATCTTTGGTGGTAACAATAGGTGAGGGAGAAGGAGATAATTGGTGGTGTGTATTGTTTCCTCCTTTGTGTTTGCTAGAGGCTGATGAAAATACAACGGGTGATGTTGAGTATCAATTCTTTGTTGCTAAGATGATTAATCAATTTTTTAAATAGAATAGTGAAGGAATATTCATAATATGATTTAGTAGGTGATCATGTTGTGAATGTTTTTTTTACTTGTGTTTTAATTGGAATTAGTTTATCGATGGATGCTTTTTCTTTAGCGTTGCTTTATGGTACATATGGTTTATCGAAAAAAGATGAGTTAATGTTATCGACAATTGTGGGGCTTTTTCATTTTTTTATGCCTCTTATTGGTCTTTTGTTTGGAAATGTAATTTTTCGTTATTTAGTAGTAGATTCTAATTTTGTTGTGGGTATTATTTTTGGATTACTTGGGATAGAGATGTTTATTTCTAGTTTTCGTAGTGAGGAAGTTAAAATACTGATAGGGTTTGTTCCTTTTTTACTATTTGGACTTTCGGTTAGTATTGATAGTCTGACTACAGGTATTGGTTTATCTTCGATTAGTGATAATTATTTGATGGTATCTAGTATTTTTATGTTTTTTAGTGCTTTTTTTACTTATTTGGGATTAAAGTTAGGTGGATTTTTGAGTGATAAGTTTGGGAAAGTTGCTACGATGTTTGGTGGTAGTTTAATGATATTTTTAGCTTTTTTCTATATTTTTTGATGAGTAATGGTGTATTTATGATGAATTATCTTTTTTCTAGAAAAGATGATTTTGAGGGATTTAATCTTGTTAAGTATTATTTGTAAATCTAAAATGATTAAGTGTAAAGTTATTGTAAAAGTCAGGTAATTTTTAACTTATGGTGGTACAATTAAGTTAGAAATTTGACTTTTTTTTTCGGTTTTGATACCATATTATAAACTTTATTAAAAATGGTGTGTGAACTTTGTTTTATAAGTTTATATATAATAAGATAGGAGTGATGAATATGTCTAAAATTGTTGTTCATGGTGGCTATTCTTTGTCTGGTGAAATTTGTGTAGGTGGTGCTAAAAATAGTGCTGTTGCTTTGATACCAGCTTCAATTTTGTGCGGAGAAGAGGTTTTTTTGAAGAATGTTCCTAATATTAGTGATATTGGGGCATTGGAAGATATTTTAAATTCTTTAGGATGTGAGGTTTCTAGAGGAAATCATAGTCTTAAGATAGATAGTAGTTGTATGGTAAATGCGGTTATTCCTTGTGATTTGTCTTCTAAACTTCGGGCTTCTTATTATTTTATGGGGGCTTTACTTGGAAAATATAAGCGGGTTAAAATGTGTTTTCCTGGGGGATGTTCTATTGGGGAAAGGCCAATTAATTTGCATTTGAAAGGATTTGAAAAACTGGGGGCTACTGTTTTAGAAGAGGATGGTAATTTTACGATTTATGCGGATAAGTTAATTGGGGATGATATCTTTTTAGATGTTCCTAGTGTTGGGGCTACGATTAATATTATGTTAGCTGCAGTTCTTGCTAAAGGGAAAACGGTTATTGATAATGCGGCTAGAGAGCCTCATATTGTTGATGTTGCGAATATGCTTAATCAGATGGGTGCTAAGATTAGTGGTCAAGGTACTAGTAAGATAGAGATTATTGGTGTGGATTCACTTCATGGTACAGAATATTCTGTTGTTCCTGATATGATTGAGGCTGGTACTTATGTAATTATTGCTTCTTTATTAGGAAAAGGTCTTAAGGTTAGTGGTCTTGTTCCTGAACATATAGAAAGTTTGACTTCTAAATTAGAAGAGGCTGGTGTTCATTTGAAGGTTGGAAAGAATTTTATTCAGGTAGATGAAGTGTCTGATTATCATTCTATTGATATTAAAACTATGGGATATCCTGGATTTCCGACGGATTTGCAGCAAGTTTTGGTTCCTTTTTTGGTTAGTTGTTCTGGTACTAGTCATATTGAAGAGACAATGTATGAGAATCGTTTTATGAATGTTCCTGATACGGTGAAGATGGGGGCTAATATTCAGGTGAATGATGCACAGTTTGCTACGATATATGGGAAAAGTGAATTAGTAGGAAAGAAGGTAGAAGCTACCGATTTGCGAGGTGGTGCTTCTATGATAATTTGTGGTTTGATTGCTGAGGGAACAACGGTAATTACTAATGTTGGTCATATTTTGAGAGGATATGAGGATATTGTTGGTAAGTTAAAAAAAGTGGGCGCACATATTGAAATAGAAGAGTGAAAAAGAAATTTTTTTGCAGATATTATGGAGTGATTGTTGTAGTAGATAGAATAGGTTTATATTGTGATTGATGAATATTTTAAAAAGTAAAAGTTAATTTGGAAGAGTCTTTTAGTATTTTTTATAACCAAAAATGAAGTTGTTCATAAATTATTTTAGGTGATATTTATGAATAATAACGATTTAGTAGGAATTGTAATTGATCCTGGTCATGGTGGTGAGGATAGTGGTGCTATTGGGAATAATCAATATGAGAAGGATTATACTTTGAAAATTTCTAAATATATGTATGATAGATTGAGAGAACTGGGGGTTCCTGTAACTTTAACGAGAGATACAGATGTGACATTGACACCGATGGAGAGGGTTAATAGAATTCTGTCTGCTTATGGGGATGATCCTAATGTGATTGTAATATCTAATCACTTAAATGCAGGAGGTGGAACATCGTTTTATGTGATTAATTCAAGTACAGGTGTATAACTAGAGTTAAGCCCTTGATTTTACACACATTTAAGAAGTTAGAGTCTATTTAAAAAATAGGCTTTTTATTATGTTAAAAAGAAAGGGTGACATTATGTCTGTGTTTAGAGTAGAAAAAAATAACAATTATACTGTTATGGCAAATTACCATTTAAGAGATAAAGAATTATCGTTTAAAGCTAAAGGTTTATTATCATATATGCTTAGTTTACCTGAGGATTGGGATTATTCATTAAATGGACTCGCTAGAGTTAGTAAAGAAGGTATTAAAGCAATAAAGAACATTATAAATGAATTAAAAGAGAAAGGATATTTGAAAATAAATAGGTTAAGGAAAGAAAATGGACAATATCAATATGAATATTTAATTAGGGAGATACCTGAAGGAATAGAACCAGAGTACCAAAAAGGATATGTCGTTAAAGGAAAGTCCGAAAAGGGCATACAAATAAATACTAATAAACAAAATACTAAAGAACAAATAGATAAAGAAGACAAAAGTAAAAAATCTTCTTTTTTTAGTGCTTTAAATAGCTTGACAAAGATAATAATAAAAGAAAATTATATAAGTGAGTATGATGCTGAATTATTTAAATACAATAATTTATTTGAAGAACTTATAAAAAAATATGACTATGAAGTCATATTAAAAATCACGTGGTATATTATTTGTCATATTACTGATAACAAGTTTTTAGACGAAGAAGGTAACTTAATAGAAAATAAATTTGGTTATTTTAAAATATCTATGTTAAATAATATTAATAAACTTATTAATAATGAAATAAAATGGAATTATGATATTGGATGGTTTGAAGATGAAATATAAAACAATGTTATTTATCTAATGCGTCAATATATTCATTTATTTCTTGTGAAAATTTAGAAAGCATATTATTATATTTTTGCATATAATCTATTTCGTTAAAGTATTTAGGGTGTAAATTTAAATACTTAAATATTTCACCATTATCAATATTCTTTTTAAATAGTTTATAATATTCAATCAATGATTTTTTTTCGATGTATCTATATTTACATAGGTCCTTGATATATTTTTCTTCAGTACTTAATCCAGTTTTGGTTTCATATTTTACAAGATTATTAAAATCAAATAAGTTACTGGGAACTATGTAGTCTACATCTAAACCATTTTTTGTTGAATTAAACAATGATATTTGTCTAAGTAAACATGCTGCGCATATACCACAATGGCAGTATCCTTGTTCATTATGGTTGAAGAATGCTTTAGAGGCTGGCATTTTTGAGCAAGTTTTTGTGTTTTTGATTAATGAATTCCACTGGTTAGGTATTAAATTTACAACATCTTTTTTAGTAAGAAAATTAAATGGATTTATTATTTCTATATCAAGGTCTAATACTTTAAGTATACTATTAACTAAAAATAGTGTTTTTGGATGAGTTGTTCTAGTTACTTTTCTTCGAAAGTAAAAAGTGGGATTTAATGTCATGATTCCATTTTCATATATTTTTATTTTATGTATGTTATAATAATCTGCATAAATAAAACATGAAGCAAGAAAAATTAAAGATCGAGTTCTTTGAGTTAAATGAGTTTTAAAATCTAGATTTTGTTTATCTATAATTACGTGAGAACTATTAGTGCAAATATTTGAAATATAATTATTATATGAAAACTTTGCTTTGTTTTTTTCGATTTTATTTGTAGCATAAGTTATAAAAATAGTGTTATTGTTAGTTTCTTGTGCTGCGCCTGCTAAAGCATCTAATCCTCCAGATAATAATGCTATACTATCATATTGTGGCTCAAAAGAAAGTTGTGTGTTTTTTAAAATGCATTTTTCTTTTTTACACTTTGAAAAAGTGATATTCCAAGTTTCTCCATTTGTCATGAATTTTATTAGATTGTTTATTAAAGGAATTATTTTATTAAACTTTTCTATGTTATTTACAGGAATATTTAATGAAATTACATTATTGCTATCTTCATTTCTATGTGTGTAAAAGTCGTAATAACATATAGAATAGAAAGTATCAATTAAATCTAATATTATAGTATTTTTATAGTTTGTTATATTTAATAAATTATCTTCATTAAAATGATCTTGATATGGATGTTTTTTGTATGTTTCAAAGTAACTTTTTTCCATAGATTATATTTTTAATCCTCTCAAAATAAGTGTACCAATATTACGAAGTTGTTTTTTTAAGAAAGATTCATCTTCTTTAGCTTCGACAATTAATTGATAATCGGTATATGAAAAGCTTTCATTTAATGCTTCATTTACTTGACTTTTAATCTTATTTTTACATTCTTTATCATCCATAACATTTGTACTACTTGCTAATTCTTCAAACATAATTTTTTCAAATTGTTCTGTATAATATTCTGCTAATAAATCTTTAATTACAATATAAGCATTTTTAAAATATTCTATTGGAGAGTTTTCGTTATACAAAATATTCATAATAGTTTGTTTTAACAACGGGTCTTCATCTAAACACAACTTATCAGCAATGCATTCAACTTTTTCGATTTGTGTTAGTTCATTGAAGTTATAAATATCAAAATTAAAATTGCTATCAGCATTGATTTTTTGAGAAGTTGTTATAATTGTTGTAAGAGTTTTTATAAATCCAGTTGTGCAGGTAGCACCAATTATCGAATTTTTTAATCTTGATTTCCCTTTTGAAGGAAATAAGGCTTCTGAAATAATTCGATTAATACCTTCACCGGCAGAATTTATTTTATTTGTCTTTAAAATATCATGTATTTTTTTATTTGTTCTTCTTGTAGATGTTCCCAAAATATCACCTTCTTTGGCTATATATAATATCATAAAATAAAAAAAAGATAAATACGTGATATAATAATGTTGGTGGTTATTATGATTGCACATATTGTACCTCAGGTTTATTTAAAATCTTGGAGTAACAAAACATCAAAAAATTCGGTATACGTATTTGATAGAGAAACTTTTGATTTTGAACCTAAAAATTTAGATGTTTTAAGCAAAACTAACTTTCAAAAAAAAGATGAATATTTACTTAATATTGAAGATTGTTGTTTAGAAATCTACTCTAAATTATTTGATGAGTTATATGACAATTTAAAAAATAAATATCAAATTCAATATAAAGATAGAATAATAGTTTCTTCTTATCAATTTAGAAACTATTGTCGAAATTTAGCAGTGTCTAGCCATGATTGGGTAATTGTCGATTTAAAAAGTAATTTAAGATATAAATATCGAGCATTTAGGGAAGAAGTAATACAATTATGGAACAATAATTTTCAAAGAGAAATAGAAGATTTTTTTTCTAAAAATTATGAAAATTCATGGGAAGATTTTGTATCTTATTTAAATGGGATAGAGTTAAATTTCCAAGAAAGAATGATTTCTCTAGATGATACCCAAAAAAATTTTATTATTGAATTTTTAGCAATTCAGCTTACTAGAAAATATACAAATTTTAATATGTTTAAACAAATAATAGAACACTATATGAGTATAATTGATTCGAATACAAAGCTAGATGATTCTCTTGTTAAAAGATTATGGCTATCTGATATTTTCAAATTTATATTATATAAAGATGGTAATAACGAAAAATATGCGAATTGCGTTGTTAATTATATGATTAACCATTTAAAAAGCAGACATATTTCGTATGAATTATATATTTCTGAAAATATTGATTTTTTAACATCAGATAATCCTATTTTTAGATATGAATCATCTGTTTCTAGTGAGGATGACTATATATATTTTCCAATAAATAGGAATATGTGTTTAGGTATTTGTTCAAAATCAACTGATAATGATTTATTTAAATTTAAAAAAATATCATCAGTTGAAGTAAAAATAATAAATAATCTTATAATTGAAAATGCTGAAAAACATTTTATATGTTATGACACTAACTATAAGGAAAAAACCATTTAATCATTATAATATAGAAGTAATGTGTAAGAAATAAATATAATTATTTTAAATTTAATTATAATTTTATTCATAAGGTATGGTATAAAAATGAGATATAAAATTTATATCTCATAATAAATAAGAATTACTTTTGTACCACAAATCATAAAAGTGTGATACAAAAGCAAATTAAATAAATTCTTTTAAGATTTCCTCTAAATATTTATTGTTTATCCAAAAACAATGTTTAGTATATTCATTTAGACCTGTAAAATTATCTTTAACTGGTAATGGTAATACGTCATCTGAATCTTGTCCATGCGGTCTTACATGACATACTTTATTTTCTTTCATACCAGGGAAATTAGTAACTCTTTTACCATCTTTTCTTATAGTTTTAACAATATTTCCATTTAATATAACTTCCTTGGTTTTATCATACATATTTTTAACATTAGTTTCTATTAGATTTTGAGGCATGTTCCATAATTTTATGCCCTTAAACACATAATCTTTATTATCTTTTTTAAACACAAAAAACATGTACTTTGTAGTTTCAAGCTCTTCTTTTATATCTGAATTTTCAAAATCTGTATTAGCAATATCAATAAAAGAAAAACAAGGGAAAGACATAGATTGTTCTATAGTTCCATCTTCTTCTACTCTTATTGTTTTTGGTACGATATTTGCTTTTTGAAATTCATCTGTTTTTCTTAAATTTGATTTAACATTAAACATTCTAGCTACTATCATACCATTTAAATTTTTAGCTGTTGTGTCAGGTTCAATATTAAGTTCTTGTATTAATTCTTTTTGAGTTTTATTTTTATATTTGTTTATTACATTATCAATAAAATCTGCAAATGTGTCTTTTGTATTTTTAAGAATTTTTTCTACATCTTCATAATTACCAATATATTTTCTAACAAGAGTAGTCATATAGGATTGTTTTAGGCAAAAAGCTCTTTGTTTAGCCATTATACTAGAACAAGGTTGAGGTCTTACGGTTTGACCATTTGTTCCCTTTGTACAAGCCCCTAAATACATTGTATCTGCTTCAGATAGTTCATGCGCTTTTCCTTCTTTGATTTTGTTTATAATAAATTCCCAGTCATTTATTATTGTTGGTAAATCTTCTTCAGGAAATGTAAATAGTTTTTCATGTGTAACCTTTAAATCCTTTTTTGGTACATTAGGCTCAAATAAATACCAAATAATTTGTATTTTATTATTTTTATACCAAAAATGACTAGTATAAAAAGTATTTTTATATTCTTCCATATAGTTTATAATATTTAATACTAATCTTTCCTTTGCAGATAATGTATTATTTTTATTTCTTTTGTATGGAGTAACTTTAAGTTCTATCCCAGCTTTTTCAAAATCAGGAGCTGAGGTAGAGTTAATATCATAGTCATAAACATTCGTTTCAAAAGTATGTCCAAAATAAGCTTTATTTTCCTTCTTTTTCTTATTACCATATGGGACAGTATCTTCCATAACGTAACTAGTTGTTTCTTCAAGATTATACTCTTTGTTTTTTGAGAACGTTTTCTCAATTTCGCTAAAAGATTTTCCTATTGTAGATTTAGCTAAAATTTGAATTTCCTGTTCTGTGTAATTTTTTGCCATAAAATACTCCCTTCGATCTTGTTTTTTATTTAAAAAAAGTATAAAATATATATAGTGATTGTTGATCTTTTTTTAAAAATAATTTATAATTAATATAAAGATGTTGATCTTTTTGTCTAATTCAATTATAATATATTTAATAGATTTTAGCAATTTGTAGGAGGTAAATTATGGAAAAAACTGTTGTAGAATTATTTGCCGGTGTAGGTGGATTTCGATGCGGATTAAATAAAGTAGAATTAAAAAATGATAAAGTAAAAGAAAATGGTAATTGGAAATTTGTTTGGGCTAATCAATGGGAACCATCTACAAAAACACAAGATGCTTTTGATTGTTATTCAAAAAGATTTGGTAGTGAAGATGTAAGCAATGTTGATATATTTGAGGTTAATAAAAAAGAAATACCTAATCATACTCTTTTGGTTGGTGGATTTCCTTGTCAAGATTATTCTGTTGCACAAACACTTTCTAATAGTAAAGGAATTGAGGGTAAAAAAGGTGTTTTATGGTGGGCTATTGCTGATGTTTTAAAAACTAAAAAACCACCATTCGTATTTTTAGAAAATGTTGATAGATTATTATTATCACCAGCTAGTCAAAGAGGAAGGGATTTTGGCATCATACTTAGAAGTTTTTATGATAATGGTTATGCCGTAGAATGGCGTGTTATAAATGCAGGAGAATATGGGTTTCAACAAAAAAGAAGAAGAACATATATAATTGCTTATCATAAAACTACAAATTATTATAAAGAAATGAAAAAAATAAATATGAAAGATATTGTTTTAACAAATGGTATTTTTGCTAAACAATTTCCTACTAAATCAGAGATATTAGATTCAAATATGACAAACATTTCTAATTATAAAGACTTAGTTGATATTAGTGATAATTTTAAAAATCAATTTTATAATTCTGGTGTAATGTTTAATGGTGAAGTATTTACAGCTAAATTAGAATCAGATTGCAATGAAGTTTTTGCATTAAGAAAAATACGAGAAACAAAAGATGTTGATGAAAAATATTTTCTTTCAGAAGATAAAATAGAAAAATTTAGATATTTAAAAGGATATAAGAGAATACCAAGAATTAAACCAAATGGTGAAACATATATGTATTCTGAAGGTGCTATGTCGTTTCCTGATAATTTAGATTTACCTGCAAGAACTATGTTAACTTCTGAGAGTGGAGTAAGTAGAACAACACATGTTATAGAGGATTACAAAACTAATAAATTGAGATTATTAACACCTCTTGAATGTGAAAGAATAAATGGTTTTCCTGATACTTGGACTAATACAGGAATGACTGATAAAAAAAGATATTTTATGATGGGTAATGCATTAGTAGTAGGTGTTGTGGAAAAAATTGGTATTGAATTAGAAAAAATAATAGAAAAAGAAGACTAAATGACTAAAATGTGTTATAATTAAAATAGTTTTTGTATCATTCAATGAATGATACTTTTTTTGAGTTGCGGTGATTATAATGAAGAGGATAAGTCCAGAAAAGGAAATAATGTATATATCAAATGTAATAGATAAAAATATAAGTGCTAATAAGATTTTAAATGATAGAGGGTTGTTGTCACAAAATATACTATCACAATTAAGAAACTTAGTTGAAGATATTGCTATATTGATTAATAACAAAGAAAATAATTTAACTAATGATACACATTACGATAATGTGAGTCCTTCCTTGAAATATATTTCTAGTAAATCTAAATATAAGTACATATTTAAGTTTCATGACTATTTACAGTCTACAGCTTCTCATTATACCCCTAATGATGGAGATGCAGAACGATTATTATTATTTTATTTTAGATATATGTGTATGTTAAAAGATACATTAAAAAATGAATTTGATATAAATATATTAAATAATTTAAAAGATTTTCCTATATATGAAGATAACTTAACTAAAGAACATTATGAATTGATTTCAAGTAAAATTGAAGAAGTTAACTTAAAAACAAATAAGTCATTAATACAAGGACGTTTTTATGTTAATAAAGTTAGACCTATATATTCTAATGGTAAGTTATATTATGAAATAACTCTTACTAAAGCTACAGATTATATAAATAAATTTGAAAGAATAACAATGTATTCGAAATTATTTATACCTGACAATTATTCTATTAAATTATCATATATAGAAAAAGAGGTAGAAATTATTTCTAATAAAACGAAAATCAAGGTAATTGATAATTTTATAATTTCTATAAGGCCATGTGAATTAAAAAATATAGGCAAAATTTTAAATTTAGATTACAGGATAGAAGAAGGTTATAGCGAATATACAAAATTAATGATAATGATGACAAGGGATGAAACTACGTTGCTTGAGGAACTCATGAAAAGTGATGAAGAGTTTAATGAAATAATATCTGAAATTAAACAAAGCGCTAAAAATAATAATTTGAGTAATTTATTAATACAAATAAGAAAATATATTTTTAAAGAAGTACCAGGAATCAATATTCTAAAATATTTACTTTGTAAATTAGAAAATGTTGTAATTAAAAGTCAGATAGATTCTAATCCTAACACTAATTTATCTAATTTGTGTTTAAAAAACAAAAGTATACCATTTGATACTATGCCTTATGCTATGTCTCTTTCTGGATATAATACATCTTGGAAGCATTTAGTACAATCAATAGATATGAAAGATAGGGAACATGAATTATTAGCAAGATATATTAGATTTAATTGTGAAAATAATAATATTTTATATACATCTATTTCTGAAGTAGAAGATTATGGTGATGTTAATATTTTAGTTGAAAAATATAATAATCTTTTAGTGGAAAAAAGAATTGATACTTCCGGTAAAGGTAAAATTATAATTGAACATGATTATTTATATATTAATTCATATGAAGTAGATTCAATTAACATAATTAAACAGTTACAAAATTACAAAGCTCCTAGTGATAATGAACTAAAAGAATGTATAGATAATTCAATTTATAATTATCCTATAATGGATTTGACTGAAGATAAAGTTGAGATAATAAATAAAATTTTAAGAAATGAGTCAGTTGTTATAATACATGGTCCAGCAGGTACTGGTAAAACAAAAATGTTAGAAGTTTTAGCAGAAATATATGGTGATTATAAAAAAATATTTATAGCTAATACAAATACTGCTAAGGATAATTTAGAGAGAAGAATAAGTGATATTGATAAAGCTAATTCAACGTTTCAAACTGTTCATAATTATGTAAGGAATAACTATGATTCATATGACATATTAATAGTTGATGAATGTAGTACCATAAGTAATAAAGATATGTATTCAATTATCAGTAGAAATTCATTCAAATTAATAATATTATCAGGAGATATATATCAAATTGAGTCAATTAAGTATGGTAATTGGTTCTCATTATCATATAATTATTTTAAAAAGGATTTTGTATATGATTTAAGTTGTAATAATAGAACAGATGATACAGATTTATTAGAATTATGGCAATTAGTTAGAGATAATGATGATAAAGCAATATCAAAAATTAATAGTCAAGAATATTCTAAACCAATAGGAGAAAAAATATTTGAAAGAAAGAGTGCTGATGAGATATCTCTTTGTTTAAATTATGATGGCTTGTATGGAATAAATAATATTAATAAAATTATGCAAGAAAAAAATCCTGGTGAGGAGTTTAAAATAGGCGTAGATACTTATAAAATTAATGATCCTGTTGTATTTAATGATTGTCCTAGATTTAAACCTATATTGTATAACAATATGAAAGGTACAATAAAAAATATAGAAATAGATGATGTTAATGATTACGTATGGTTTACTGTAGAAATAAATGAAATAGTTCACAATTATTTTGGAATTTATACAGATATAGAGTTAATAGAATATACTGAAGATAATAAAACAGTAGTTAGATTTTTTGTAAAAAAATTTAAAGATACAAACGAAGATGATGAGGACTATCAAAACATAATACCTTTTAATTTAGCATATGCTGTTTCTATCCATAAGGCACAAGGTTTAGAATATGAATCTGTTAAAATTATTATAACTTCTAATATAGAAGATAATATAACTAAAAATATATTTTATACGGCTATTACTAGAACAAAGAAAAAATTAACAATATTTTGGAGCCCAGAAAGTCAGAAAAAAGTTTTTGAGAATTTTAAAATCAGAACAAATTCAAGAGATATATCTATTTTAAAAACTAAAATATAAAAGTGTCCGTTGACTGTCCTAAAAAATCGTGTTAAAATGATAATATAGAGGAGTTGTAGAAAAGTACTATATTGCCATTTATTTGCCTAAAAATTTATGCTAAAATGGTAATATAGGAAAGTAGAGAAAAATACGAATGGGAGATATTTTATCTCTCTTTTTTTGTGTTTTTTTTGGCTTTTCTCACAGAAAAGGAGGTATAAATTTATGAATTATTATTAAAATTTAATTAAAATAATTGCAATTTTTCTATAAAAAATAAGTAAACCGTAGGAGACTATTTTGTGGGTTTTAGGGATATTCCCTAACAAGTATAGGGTGTGTATGCACCATGCTTGCTTTTTGAAATTACACTAGTCAGTAATCCCAAAAAGAATATAGCAAAGAAAGGAGAAAAATGGAATTTAAATCAATGGAGAAGTGGCGAGTTTTAAGAAATTTTAATTTGAATGAAAAACAGTTTAAAATGATAGAAAAAAAGATGATAAAAAGACATCCATTAGAATTTTGGATTGACGAAAGGATTGCACACAACGGGCAAACAGTTATTTATATAAAACTAGAATTTATAGAGTGGTTAAAGGAAGTATATTTTAATAAAGATAAATATTATTTAGATGCAGAAATAGAATTTTTTGAAAAACAAGTCCTCAGACTTGAAAATGAATTTAATATAGAACATTATGAATTTAAATATGAAGATATGTCCTTATTTGATTTAAGGGCTTATTTTAATAAAAGTAAAAATGCTATAGGTGTAGCAGTTAATAGAATGGAGAAGAGAACCAATAAATCATATAAATATACTGCAAACGGTATAGTAATGGTTTCTAAAGAAGGAGTTAAATGGTTAGCAGAAAAATATTTTAGAAAGCAATATTTAAAAGATTTAGAAATATATAAATTGTTATTACAAAATGTTAAAAGAAAACAAAATGGTTTATATGAATTATTAATAGTTTGAAATATAACTATTTTTTAATTGCTTAAAATTAATTTTGATAAACTTTAGTCTTATAACTTTTTGAATTTCATAAAATTGAATGGAGGGGTATAGTAGATGAATATAACAGAAACTTTTGATAAAGATAAAAATTTGGTGGAATTAATAGAGGAGTACCTAAAAATGATGTTAGAAACTCAGTAATATAGATAGGAATATGATATAATTATATTGCTTACTCAAAGTTATGCACTATGGAAGGAGTAGTAAGTGTATAACAATATAATACAAGCACCAAGTTTTTATAGAGTTGGAAATTACATCAGATTATCAGAAAGTGATGAGGATAAGACTTATGAGTCAGATAGTGAGAGTGTCATTAATCAAAGACATTTATTAATGGACTTTGTAAAGGAAAATGGCTTTACATTCGTTGATGAATATGTTGATGATGGATATACCGGTACTAATTTTAATAGACCTGGATTTCAAAGAATGATTAAAGACATTGAAAGTGGACGTATTAATTGTGTAATCACAAAAGATTTATCAAGATTAGGCAGAAATCATGTTGGATGTGGAAATCTTCTTGAAGAATATTTTCCTGCAAATAAAATTAGGTTTATTTCAATTCTAGATGGTGTAGATACTTTTTTAGATAGCGCTAATAATGATATCGCTCCATTTAAATCATTATTCAATGATATGACTAGTAAAGACACTTCAAAGAAAATTCGTTCTATACTAAAGAATAAAAAACAACAAGGCAAGTTTATAGGTAGTAAACCATGTTATGGATATATGAGAGATCTGGAAGATAAAGGTCATTTAATTCCTGACCCTGAAGTAGCACCAGTAGTTAAAAATATATTTAAAATGGCTTATTATGGTAAAGGAGTTAGTGATATAGTTTCATATTTAAATGACAACAATATTAAATGTCCAAGTGCTTATAAAGGTACTAAATCTTCCTCTAGACAAAAGTTTAATATGTGGACTATTTCATCAGTAAATAAACTTTTGAAAAATAGAATATATACTGGAGATATGGTACAGAATAAACAAACTAAAATGAGCTATAAATCACAAAAAAAGGTAACATTAGATGAAAGTTTTTGGATTATTGTAGAAAATACTCATGAACCATTAGTTAGTAAAGCAATGTTTGAATCCATACAAAATGCCCCATCAAGAACTAGAATTACACATTGTAATAGAGAAAAAAGACTGTTAGAGAATTTATTGACCTGTAAAGAATGTGGTAATACATTAACCGTTTTACACAGAAAGAATAAAAATTATAAGGATAATACTTATTGGAGTGTTAATTGTAATAAATATGCTAGAGATCCTAGAAGAAAATTATGTTATCCACATTTCTTTCCGTATGACAAATTAGAAGAAGTAATACTAGGAGCTATTAAAAATACTTGTCAAGGATATTTAGATAGCTTAAATATTAAAGAATTATCTGAAAAAATTAAACTACAAAGAAAAAAGATAAAGAATGAGCATCAAAGGGAAAGAGAAAATTTAGTATTAGATATAGAACAATTAAAAAGGAAAATGGATGCATTATATGATGATAAGTTCAATGGAATAATTAGTGCTGATAATTATGTTAGATTATCATCTCAAACAGAAAAGCAAATAGCTTCATTAAATTCAAGAATATATGAAATTAATAATGAAGAGAATCAAATAAAAGAAGATACAAAAGAAATAATTAAGTATGAAGAACAAATTAAAGCATTACTTAATTTAGATGAACCTAATAGAGAATTAATAAAAACTTTAGTAAAAAGAATTTATATTGATAAGGATAAAAATATAGAAATTCAATATAGATTTAAGGTGTTAGATGATATAAAAATTAATTATGAAGAGATGAATTAAAAAACTATAAAAAGGGAAGAAAATTTATTAATCACACAAAATTTCTTCCCCTATAACAAATTTGAAAAAATAAAAATATCAGTAAAATCAAGGAAAAGTAATGGTACTAATCACATATTTTTCTTCCGGAGGTGGTACTGGTGCTGAAGTAGTCTATGCACTTCGTAATTCATCCGTTCTACCTGATTTGATTTTAAAAAATCTTTCTTTGGCTGGTCAAACCACCCGTCGTACTTATCAAAGGAAGCTTCCTTCTAATCCTGATAAAGATTATTATTTTATTCATCGTAATACTGGA
Organism: uncultured Bacilli bacterium; assembly: GCA_934162265.1. GTDB lineage: Bacteria > Bacillota_I > Bacilli_A > RF39 > UBA660 > RUG11198. Next base: position 24,398 of record CAKPHZ010000018.1, read on the forward strand.
AGTACTCAACCTCTCATTGTAGAATATGGATTTATTGATGATAATTCACAGAATAGTCAATTTCTAAATAATAACTATAAAGAATTGGCAGAAGCAGTTATAAAATCAATTTTAGAATATAAAAATTTGCCTTACTATCCTCCAACGACAAGTTCTAATAGGACATATATTGTAAAAAAAGGTGATACTTTATATTCTATTGCCCAAAAGTATAATACTACAGTAGATGATCTGAAGAAGCAAAATCAATTAACCACTAATCAATTAACTGTTGGGCAAGTACTGACAATTCCAGTTACGTCATCAATTAATTATATCGTCAAAAAGGGTGATACTTTATATAAAATTGCATCTCAAAATAATACTACGGTGGATATATTAAAAAAGTTAAATAATTTAACCAATGATACATTAGTTATTGGACAGCAGATACAACTTCCATCATCAGAAATAATTAAAATTCCTACGACATCAACTACATATACTGTTAAAAAGGGCGATACTTTATATTCTATAGCAAAAGAATTTAATACTACTGTTGATAAAATTAAATCTCAAAATAGTCTCACAAACAATAATTTAACAATTGGCCAAGTATTAGAAATTCCTACTATAACTTCTATTACTAAACCATCTGCAACAACTACTTATACTGTTAAACCTGGGGATACTTTATATTCTTTAGCAAGAGAGTTTAATACTACTGTAAATAATTTAAAGGCTTTAAATAATCTTACTACTAATAATTTAGCAGTTGGGCAGGTAATTATTACTAATTAATTATTGCTAAAGTTTGTAAATCTTCTTTTTTAAAATAGGTAGATTTATTATAAATTATTTGAATATTATCTTTTTATTTAATGGTTTAATTTTTTAGTAAATTTTAAAATATAATAAAAATCACACCTGAAAAGTGGATGTGATTTTTTGGACTATCAAAATTTTTAAAATCTATAACTTTATGAATTAAAAAAGTAATATTAGATGATTTATTATTTTTTATTTATAAGGAAACTACGATTTTTGTGTATAACTGGTAGTTAATCGAATGGGTGCAATTATTTTGCACCC
>CAKPHZ010000019.1 GCA_934162265.1 uncultured Bacilli bacterium
TATTGGTACGCTACGATATCATCTAAATTGTCGGTTTTTAAGGCTTCTATTCCTCCTTTAGGCATACTAAATGGATTGTGGCAGAAATCATATTTCTTTTCTTCATCGTTATATTCAAACATTGGGAAATCATTAATGATACAGAATTCATAAGTATTTTCATCGATTAAGTTACATTTTTTTCCAAGGTAAGTTCTAATTAAACCTGCATATTTGGCAACATTTTTTTCTTTTTTATTGGCAATGAAGAAAAGGACGCTGTTGGTTTGAAGATTTGTTTTCTCAATTAGGTTTTTTCTTTCTTCATCCGTTAAGAATTTATCAATCGGTCCTTTTAGAGAACCGTCTTCTGTTAAAGTTACGTAGCCAATTCCTGGCATACCGATTGATGAGGCATAATCGACGATTTCATTAAACCAGCTATTAGAGTTTGTTCCTATTTCATCTACTTTAATTGCTCTGATTGTTGATTTTTGGAATGGTTTAAAAGTGGTATCTTTTAAATATTCTGTAATATCAATAATCTCTAGAGGATTTCTTAAGTCTGGTTTGTCTGTTCCATACTTTAACATAGATTCTTTATATGGAATTCTTTTGAAGGGTAGGGGAGATACTTTTTTATTAGAAAAGTGGGTAAAGATATCATAGAATATTTTTTCTCCTACTTTGTAAATATCTTCTTCTTCAACGAAAGACATTTCAAAATCTAATTGATAGAATTCTAGGGTTCTATCTGCTCTTGAATCTTCATCACGGAAACATGGAGCAATTTGATAATATTTATCTATGCCTCCTACCATTAATAGTTCTTTATAAATTTGTGGAGCTTGAGGTAGAGCATAAAATTTTCCTGGATATTTTCTTGATGGGATAACAAAATCTCTTGCACCTTCTGGAGAAGATGCTGTAATAATTGGAGTTTGTACTTCTAGGAATCCTAAGTCATCCATTTCATGACGAATAAATTTTAATAGTTCTGCTCTTCTTTGAATATTTTTTCTAACCTTTTTATTTCTTAAATCTAAATAACGATATTTAAGGCGTAATTCTTCACTGACTTCATGAGAAGTTTTTACTTCAAAAGGAAGTACATTTAACGATTTTCCTAGAAGAGTGATTTTGGTTACTAATAATTCGATAGTTCCAGTTTCTAGGTTAGGGTTGTAATCTTCTTCTGCTCTTTTTCTTAAAGTTCCTTCTACTGTAACAGTTGATTCTTTGGTATAGCCATTAAACATTTTATCGTCATTGCTAACTAATTGGATGGTTCCAGTTTCATCTCTTAAATCTAAGAAGATAATTCCTCCATGGTCTCTGATATTTTCAATCCATCCTGATAGGGTAAAGGTTTTATCAATATCAGCTTCAATTAAGGTTCCACAGTAAGAAGTTCTATATTTATTTTTAATCATGGTTTTCACCTCTTTCTTAGTTTCTTCTTTTTATTAAAGATAAGTTATTCTGAAGTATTTTTCGAATATAAAATACTTATTTATCTAATTCTTGTTTTAATATTTTGGCACTTAAAGCTGGGTTCGCTTTACCACGTGTTTTTTTCATGACTTGACCTACAAAGTAATCAAATAGTTTAGGATTTTTCTTGTAGGATTCTAATTGAGTAGGGTTTTCCTCAATGACTTCTTTTATAATTTTAGTTAATTCTGCTTCATCTGTTATTTGGCTCATTCCTAGTTCAGATACTAGTTTAACTGGATCTTTTTCTTCTTCTAAGGATTTGGTTAATACTTCTTTAGCTTGTTTACCTGAAATTTTAGAACTTTCTACCAAATCGATTAAGCCTTTTAACATTTTTGGCGTTAGGAATAATTCTTCGATTGTTTTTTCCATTTTATTTAAGTGTCCTAAGATAATACTATTTATCCAGTTAGCGGCACTTTGTGGATTAGCACCTAAAGATACGGTTTCTTCAAAATAATCGGCTAATGGTTTTTCTTTGACAATGATTTTTGCATCTCTTGGAGAAACACCTAATTCATTAATATATTTATCTCTTCTTTCTGTTGCTAAAGGTGGGATAGTGGCTTTAATTTCTTCTAACCATTTTTTATCTAATTTAAATTTTGGAATATTTGGTTCAACAAAATATTTATAATCAATGGCATCTACTTTGCTACGCATATAGATTGTTGTTCCAGACTCTTCATCAAAGCGTCTAGTTTGTTGTTCCATTTCGTCGTATTTTCCATCTTCTTTTAATTCAATTTGACGTTTAATTTCATAGTTGATTGCATCTCTTACTCCACCAAAAGAGTTAACATTTTTAATTTCTATTTTTGTTCCCCAGTTCTTTGGATCTTTTTCATCTAAAGATGCATCCATAATAGAAACATTGACATCACATCTGATTTGTCCTTTTTTAGAGTCTGCTTCTGAAATATTTGCATATTGATAGATAGAACGCATTGTCTCTAGGAAAGATACTGCTTCTTCAGCTGAATGAAAGTCTGGTTCTGTTACTAATTCTAGTAGGGGAACACCTGCTCTATTATAGTTAATTGTAGTAGTATCTTCATGGTGTGTTGAGGAAGCAGCATCTTCTTCTAAGTGAATATTATTTACTCGAATGGTTTTTGTTTCTTCTCCAACCTCATAAGTTAGTTCTCCATAGATTCCTACAGGTGCTGGTTTAGTTTCTTGTGTAATTTGAAATCCTTTTGGTAAATCTGGATAGTAATAATTTTTTCTTTCAAAATAAATATATTCTGGTTGTTTACAGTTTAAAATGATACTAGCCATTAGGGCTTTTCGAACAGCTTCTTTATTGACTACTGGTAAAGTTCCTGGGAAAGCCATATCAACAGGACGAATATTTGTATTGGGTGTATCTTCGTATGAATTTTTTGCTGAAGAAAATACTTTAGTATTGGTTTTACTGATTTCACAGTGCATTTCTAAACCAATTAATACTTTATATTTATCCATTATTCTCCTCCTTTACTTGTTTGATTTTTATAGCCTAAGATATTTTCAATAGCATAGGCAATATTTAAAACATTTGCATCATCATAGCAAGCACCAGTTAAGTTTAAAGCTACTGGTAAGCCATCAATAAAGCCATCAGGTATGGTAATTGATGGAAATCCTCCAAAGTTACCAACTTGTAAGTGTTCTTCTAATGGAGCAGTATCTTTATCTAAGATATCTATTGAACCATCTAAGTGTTTCGCTGGTCCACTTCCTACTGGTAAGATAACAGCATCATATTTTTCAAATAATTGATTCCAAGTATCTACTAGTAGTCTTCTTACTCTTTGGGCATTATGGAAATAACGATCTTTATTTTCTTTTTGTAGAACATAAGAACCTATGACAAATCTTCTTTTAATTAATGGAGAAAAGTTTTTGGTACGATAATCTTTCATCATATCGATGTAATTTTCTCCTTCTCCTCTAGGTCCAAAGATAAATCCAGTTAAGTTTGACATATTAGAAGTAGCTTCAGCACATGAAATAACAACGTATACAGAGGCTAGTGCATTTAATAATGTTTTATCTACTGATACTTCTTCTACTTCAATGCCTAATGATTTTACTTTTTCTAGCGTGTTAGCAAAATTTTCTAGATGTTCTTTTAATGTAGCAGAAGCGTTAGGATAAGAAGAAATATCACATAATTCTTTGATGTAGCATAATTTTTTACCCTTAACTTCACCTGTTAGAGAACTGGCTAAATTGATATTAGAAGAGTCCCAAGAAGTCATGTCGTATTTGTCTTTTCCTTTCATGGCATCTACTACAATGGCAGCGTCTTTTACATTTCTAGTTAAGGCTCCACAATGATCTAGAGAACTTGCAAATGGGAAAAGTCCATAACGAGAAATCATTCCATAAGTTGGTTTATATCCAACAATTCCACAATAAGCGGCTGGTTTTCTGATAGAGTCTCCTGTATCAGATCCAGTAGCGTAAGGAAATACTCCAGCAGCAACAGCAGCAGCAGATCCAGCAGAAGATCCTGCACACATTCTTGTTGTATCCCAAGGATTTTTTACAATACCAGTATGTCCTGTTGTTCCGGTTCCACCCATTCCAAATTCATCCATTACGGTTTTTCCAACAGCAACTGCTCCATGGCGCTCTAGATTTTCAATAGCGGTTGCCGTAAAGAAAGGAATGTAATCTTTTAAGGTATTAGAAGAACCTGTACTTAGTATTCCTTTGGTACTGTAATTATCTTTTATTCCGTAAGGAATACCTGATAAGACGTCTTCTGTTACTTCTTGTTCTTTAGCATCATCTAGAATAGTGACAAAAGCATTGCATTTTTCTTGTAATTCGTGTGATTTTTTTAATGATTCTTGAATTAATTCTTTACTAGTTACTTCACCTTTTTTTAAGGCTTCATGAATTTCTTCTATTGATTTATTCATATATTCCATATTATCCCACCACCTTTGGTACTTGTACTTCTCTTTCTGTTCTATCATCACAGTTTTGTAATAACTCTTCAATTGGAATAGATTCTTCTACTTCATCTTCCCTTAATTCATAAATAAAATTATCTAGACAATGTGTCATTGGTTCTACTTGTTCAATATCTTTGATGTCATTAATTTTGTTAATATTTTCATCGATAATGGCAAATTCATCTAAAACCATATTTGTTTCTTCCTCAGTTAGACCGATTAAAAGTTTTTCGGCATAATCATTTACCATTTCTTTTGTAAATTTACTCATCTTTCTCTTCCTTTCTAAAATACTTATATTTTTTTTGCATGAATATAAAAATAAAACAGTAATTCATCTCCTTAACTTTTATAAGTTAAAGGGACGAACTACTGTTAAGTCCGCGGTACCACCCTTATTATCATGGCCTGATCGCTTTATCTGAAAAATTCAGAAATAGGATAACGGGTAATCCCGGCTTAAATTACTTACATATTCACCTAAGCACTCCAAAGTGTTATTCATAGTATATTTTATGTTAGCTTTCACCTTATCTAACTCTCTTCTAATAAAAGGGATACTATTACTTCTCTTCTTCTTCGCGTTAACGATTAAAATTATAGTATAGATTAAGGGGAATGTCAATCTTCAAAAGAAATTTTTTTATTCAGTATATTAATACATAATATCAGATTTATCAAAGAGAAAAGTAAGAGATAAGTATTATATTCATACAAAAAAATCGATGTAATATTAGCAGAAACATGAATGATGATAGGAGATAAAATATTATTATCTTTTTGATAAATCTTTGTAAAAATATATCCTAATATTAAGGCATAAAACATTTTAATAGAAGAAAAATGAATTAATGAAAAGCAAATAGTAGTGATTATTAATGATTTTTTAGGAGAATTAAATTTTAATAATTTATTGTAAAAAATTCCTCGAAATAGTATTTCTTCATATATTGGTCCAATTAATCCAGATGATATTATGTTGATTATTAAATTTAGGGAATATTTTGTTTGAGGAATTGAAAAATATTTAAAGATTAACATATTTAAAAGTATAGAAAGAGAAATTCCTAGAGAAGTATAGAAGAATGTTTTTTCTTTTAAAAGGGAAGTAAAATTTATCTTAATAGAATATTTTTTAATAAGTATAATGATAGTGATGATATATGAAGGAATTAAAATATAAGGAGATATTGATAAAAAGTGATTAATGTCATTATATCCTAATAAATTATAAATACCTGCAAATAAAATAAGAATTAAAATTATAATTATATAAGTGATTAGGATAGGGAGAGTCGCTAATAATAATTTTTTTAAATAATTCATATGATATTCCTCTCTTTTTATCAGTATATCATTATTTTTAGATAAATTTGTGTAAAAAAAATTAAAAATCTTTTAAGTAGGTTTTTAATTCTTCTTTTAATTCTTTATTTTCTAAAGCGTAGTCAATATTTGCTTTTAAGTAACCTATTTTTGAACCTGTATCATAATATTTTGCATTTAATAAACAAGCATAAAATTTCTCTTTTTCCATTAATTTTTTCATTGCGTCTGTAAATTGATATTCATTTCCAACACCTAAGCTTAAAGATTCTAAGATAGTAAATATTTTAGCACTTACTATATATCTTCCTAGACCTGCATAATTTGAAGGAGATTCATCAATTGATGGTTTTTCAACAATGGTATTTATTTCTTTTGTATTTTTATTTTTGAATTCTATCATTCCATACTTAGAAGATAATTCTTTTGGTACTTCTAGTGCTCCTATAATATTTGATGAAGTTTGATTATGAAGTTCAATTAGTTGCTTTAGTGCTGGTACTTCTGATTTCATTAAATCATCACCATATAAAACAGCAAAATCATCTTCTCCTACAAAAGTTTTTGCTAGTTTAATTGCATGTCCACTTCCTTTTGGTTCTCCTTGACGAATAAAATAAATATTGATGTTTTCTGGTTTTGTGTTTAATAGTTCTAATTCTTTTATTTTGTCTTTTTGTTCTAGTCGATGTTGTAATTCAAAGTTTTGGTCAAAATAGTCTTCAATTACTTTTTTATATGGGCTTGTAATTAATAAAATATCTGTAATTCCTGATTCTATACATTCATCAATAATGTAGGATAATGTTGGTTTATCCACTATTGGTAACATTTCTTTTGGTACTGATTTTGTGATTGGTAAAAATCTAGTTCCTAATCCTGCTACTGGGATTACTGCTTTGGTTATTTTTTTCATTTTAGCATCTCCTTTTTAAATATCAATATAGATATTTGTTTTATAAATATTATGATTTATTTTTATATAAATAGAATATTTTCCTGATAATCCATATTGATTAATAATGGTTGTTTTTGATTTTACATCATATACTCTTTTATCTAAAAATTTATCTAATATGATGTATGATTCATCACTATCTTTAAAATTACCAGTTAAGATGATTGTTTCTTTTGTCTTTTTGATATTAATGTTATAACTTTTATATTTAGTATCTATTTTTTTATAATTTACTAAGAGAATTTCTTTCTTAGAAAGGGGCGTAATGCTGTTATTTTGGAAAGTTACTCCATTAATTAATTTATAATTTGTATTATCTTTGTAGTAATTTATACTAATATTTTTAGTGATTATTGGATTGTTTGTTTCGGATATTGTTTCCTTTTTATTTTTTAGATTAATCGTTATTTCTTGGGTGTCATTTGCTAGAGTAATATTATTATCTTTTAATTCTACTATTTTATTGTATTTATTTTTTAAAGAATACTTATCTAGAACTTGGCCTGTTTGCCAGTCTAGTTCTATTAAATCATTGGATAATAAATAAAGAGAATTTTTTGTTTCTAATATATCATATATTTTATTTTCTAGATTTATTTGTTTATAGATTTTTCCTGATAAATCTATTTCTATTAAAGAATATCTTTGATTATTATTAATTTCTAATAAGATATTTCCATTTTGTAATAGATAGGGAAGGCTTTCTACTTTGTTTTTATAATACCAAATAATGTTATGGCTACTGTCTATTCCATAAAGTTTATTATTATCTATTACTAGATTTAATTTATTGGGTTGAACTTCTATGTTTTCAAAAGAATTTGATTTTTCTACTTTCTCTGTTTTGAGTGAATATGTTTTCTTTTCCTTATTTGTTATTATTTCTATTTTATTTTCACTATTTTCTGTTAATCCATAGATAGGAATAATATGTTTAGTATCTTCTTTATAAGTATTTTCTATGAATGATGTATTATCTTTATTATATATTCTTATGGTGATTTTTGTTTGATATGAAGTTTCGAAAAGAATCATTGCAGTTAACGGAGAGTCACCATATGGATTTTTAATAATATTTGGATTTTCTAAAGTATATCCATATGGAGTTAAATATTTTTCTTGATTCTTTTGGCTGTCTATTTTTTCTTCTATTTCATCTACTTTTTCGTTAGCGCTTACTATTTTGTAGCCTAGCATTGTGCATGACATCATGATCATGAGAAATGAAGAAATGATTAAAATTTTTTTCACTATTTCACTACTTCCTCTATAATGATTGTAGGTGTATTATAACATAAATTTATTTTTTTGTATAGAAACGAAAAGTTTTGCCCATAATAAGAATAGAATATTCGCAGATATTCACGTAACAGTTCACTTCAATGTGAATTGCTTTTTTTTATATTTTATATTATAATTTTAAGTAGTTTAAGGAGGATAGATATGGATATTTTTTGTAAAATAATTGCTGGAGAAATTCCGGGAAAAAAAGTTTTTGAAGACGATAGTGTTATGGTGATTATGGATGTTAATCCTGTTAGTAATGGGCATTGTTTGGTTATTCCTAAGGTTCATTATCAAGATTTATATGATATAGATGTAAAAATTTTAAATCATATTTTAAAAATCGCTCGTAATGTTAGTAAAATACTTATGGAGAAACTTTGTTGTGATGGGGTTACTTTAATTCAAAATAATGGTTCTATTCAAGAAGTTAAACATTTTCATTTACATCTTATTCCTAAATATGAAGGAAAAGATAAAGTTGATTTATCCGTTGATGATGTTTTCCACAAGATTGTGGAAAAGTAAAAAGAAGAATATTTTATGACGATTATTCTTCTTTTTTATAATTGATATTTTTTATTTTATATAAACTATTTAGATAAATTGTTTACATTATCTTGGGTTATATTGAATATTTTATATCGAATATCGTTTAATTCTAATATTACCAAATCTTTTTTTTCGTACTTGGATCAGCATATACGCTAATTTCTGATACTAGACTTGCAATATTTTTGATCTTATTTTTGTCAATTTCCATATCTGCTATTTTAGCGATTTTATCTGCTGCTTGGTGCCCACCATATGTATTTGCAGCAACTTTTACCCCTTCTATTACTTCCTGAACAGATTCTAGCGTAGATATAAATTCTTCAACATCGTCCACTATTTTTTTACTTGCTGCTGCAATTTTTTCCTTTTCTGTTTTTACTTGTTCGTTTGTTATCAATTGTTCATTTGTTACCATAAAGAACCTCCTATTCGTTGCTACCACTTTGAATGTTTGCTTTTTTATTAATGTATTCTTGGGTTAATTGTACATTTTGATCATTTGAACTTTCATTTACTTGTGTTGGAGGAGTATAATATCCTCCATCTGTTATGTATGAATTTTTATCTCTAACCCTTGTATTAACGTATCCTGATACACCTTCATCTGATGAAGTATTTGCTTCAATTGTATAGATATTGTTTTCATCACTATCTAGCACAATACCAGTATGTGCTGCTCCTTTGAAAAAGATATCTCCTCTTTTGGGGTGGTAGTCTTTGTCTTGGGCTGAATGCCATTCTCCTTGACCTTGAGAGGCTTTTTGTTTTGCATCAGTAGCGCCTGCACTAACCCCAATATATGGGTTTAATACTTGAGAGGCACCAGAAGATGCTAATGTATAAGAAACTCCTGCTGCGCAAAAGGCATCATTGTAATTCATCCAACCATATGTTTGGTTAAACCAATATCCATATTTAGTATTTCTATTATCTGTAGTCATCCTGTGATTTCCCATTTCATCTAATAGAAAATCTACATAGTCTCCGTTTCCATTTTTAGTTCGATATTTTTGATATAATAAATCTTCTTTTTTTAGTTTGTTGGCATATGTTGCTGTTTCTTTATATTCTTTCCAGATATCATTATCTTTTATTGTTGTAAATAAATCGTTTAAGTTTTGATATTCCGAATAGCTATTTCTATCATAACCTCGACCTACTAAGATTTCTTTTTCAATTAAGGCAATAAAATTATTTAATATCTCTGAAAGTTTTGTTAAATCTTCTCCAGATACATTTAAGGAATCTACTTCTGTAAGTGCATCATTAATGATAGAATTGATATCCTCTATACCATCTTTCGTTACCTTTATTGTCCATATATTTTTATAACAAGTTTGCAAAATACCAGGTACATTTTTTTCACCAAGGAATAATTTTGAATCTATTTCTCTTGTTGGCGGAATTAAATACATTTCTGATGAAGCTTGTTCATTGTAACTTTCTAATGTTTTAATTGCCTCATTTAGCACATTGAAATCATTCTGCATATTAAGCAATACTTCTTTTAAATTATCAGCAATTGCATTTAATTCACTCCCATAATTTTTTATTTGTTCTGTATTTACTGAAGACATTTTTCTCCTCCTTAACTATTAGTAGTAATTTTTTATTTTCAAGATATAAATAATATATCAAAAATTTGAATAAAATGGAAGAAAAAATAGATTATTTACAATTTTGATTGTAAAAAGAAAAAAAATACTATATAATTATTTTTAGAATAGGAGTGGTATTAGTGATTATTTATGTAATTCATCAACAACGTTTGTTTAGTATGACTTTGCCTTTAAAAATTAGTGGTAGTTACACTCTAACTGATATTGATAGTAACAATAAAGAGAGAAATCTTATTAATATAAGTGAACAAGATGGAAAATGGGTAGCGGTAAGTAATAAACATGTTAAAATTTGGCATGATAAAAAAGCAGTTGATTCCATTGTGTTAGAAAATTATCAATATTTGTTACTTCAAATAAAAGGTGAAACTGGTTTTCTTGTGATGTATTCCTGTCCTGTTAATGATAATTCGTTCATAGGAGTTAAAGTTCCTAAGAACATGGAATTTATTGTTGGTAGTGGAGGAGATAATGCAATTAGTTGTAATAATCCTTTAATTGGACATAAACATGCTAAAATTACTTATCAAGATGGAAGTTGGGGTATAGAGGATTTAAGTACTCAATATGGTACTTTTGTAAATAATCAATTAATTCAAGGAAATGTTCCTTTATTTCATGGGGATGTTGTTTTTATATTAGGGCTTAAATTAATTATATTAGCTAATACTATTTATTTTAATAATCCTTTGGGGAGTGTTCTTTATAATAAAAAACTTTTTGGTGAACTGCCTGTTAAAGAAGAGATTCCTCTTGTTACTGCTAATGATGAAGATAGTGAGATTAATTTATATGATGAAAATGATTTTTTTGTTCGTTCTCCTAGATTTATGGAAGTAATTGAAGATAAGCCTTTTAAAATTGATCCACATCCTAGCAATCAAGAACCTGAGAATGCACCTTTTCTTTTAACGGTTGGTCCAATGATGACTATGGGAGCATCTTCTGTTGCCATGCTGATGTCAGCTATGTATTCTTTTCAAAATAATCAAAATGTAATGAGTGTTATGCCAACGATGGTAATGTCTGTTTCTATGTTAGCAGGTACTTTATTGTGGCCCACATTAAATCGATCTTATACAAAGAAACAAACGAAAAAGAAATTAAAAAAAATTGAAGATAAATATGGGGCTTACTTGATAAAAAAAGAAACTGAATTAGCCGAACTCTCAACGATTCAAAGACAAATTTTACTTTCTAATAATATTAGTCCTACTGAGTGTTTTCGACTTATTATAAGTAAAAGTAAAAGTTTATGGATGAGAGAGTTGAATCAAAATGACTTTTTAACTCTTAGATTGGGAATAGGAAGAGTTCCATTAAAGATTAAATTTAATTATCCTGAAGAAAAATTTCAACTAGATGAGGATAAATTAGATGAACGTATGCGTGCTATTTTAGAAAAGTATAAATATATTGAAGGGGTTCCTGTTACAGAATCTTTTATTGATAAAAATATTACTGCTATTACAGGAAAATATTCATTAATTAAAAATTATGTTGATCTTTTAATTTTACAAATGATTACTTTTCATAGTTACTATGATTTAAAGATTATCTTATTTACAGATTCTACTAAAGAAGATGGATGGGAATATTTAAAACAGATGCCTCATTTGTTTCGAAATGATAAACTAATGAGATATTTTATTACTGATTTTGATGAAGGTAAAGAAGTTACTCAGTACTTACTTAGTGTGATTAATGCTAGAGAAGAAGCATTCAAGAAAGAAAGTAGTACAAATCAAAAAGATAAATATCGTAACTTTGATACTTATTATATGATTATTACTGACGATTATGAGAATATAAAAGATTATCCTTTTATTGATAAGGTATTAAATCAGCAAGGTAACTTAGGGTTTAGTTTAATGATTATGCATCCTACTTTGGCTAATTTACCTACACAGTGTAAAGCTTTTATTGGAATAAATAGCTTAGATAGTGGAGGTATTTTTGAAAATGAATTATCTAAAGATACGCAAAAATCATTTAAAATTGAAGGCGTTAATCAATTAAATTTAAATGCATGTAGTTTAATTCTTAGCAATATTCCTATTGAAAATAAAAACGAAAGTTATTCGTTACCAAAGAGTTATGGTTTTTTAGAAATGTTTGATGCTGGTAATGTAGAGCAATTAAATTCATTAGAAAAATGGAAATTTAATGATCCTATTAATAGTTTGGCTGCTCCAATTGGACTTTCGATGAATGGAAATTTATTTAAATTAGATTTGCATGAGAAAGAAGCTGGTCCTCATGGATTGATTGCAGGTATGACTGGTTCTGGTAAGTCTGAATTTATTATTACTTATATTTTATCTATGGCAGTTAATTATCATCCTGATGAAGTACAGTTTGTTCTTATTGACTATAAAGGTGGAGGATTAGTTGGTGCTTTTGAAAATACTGAAACGGGAATTAGGTTACCTCATTTAGCTGGAACTATTACCAATTTGGATACTGCTGATATCAATAGAGCTTTAGCTTCTATTGAAAGTGAGTTAAAAAGAAGACAAACTTTATTTAATATAGCTAGAGAAAAACTAAATGAAGGAACTATTGATATTTATAAATATCAAAAATATTATCGTGAAGGATTGATTGATACTCCTTTATCTCATTTATTTATTATATCTGATGAGTTTGCTGAATTAAAAAGTCAACAACCAGATTTTATGGATCAGTTGATTTCTACTGCTCGTATTGGTCGTAGTTTAGGTGTTCATTTAATACTAGCTACACAAAAACCAAGTGGTGTTGTTAATGATCAAATATGGTCTAATTCTAGATTTAAAGTTTGTTTAAAAGTACAAGATGCTAGTGATTCTAATGAAGTGATTAAAAGGCCAGATGCGGCTTCTTTAAAAGATGTTGGTAGATTTTATTTGCAAGTTGGTTATGATGAATTTTTTGCTATGGGACAAGCTGCTTATGCGGGTACTCCATATATTCCGCAAGATAAAGTTTATCATGAAGTTGATGATAAAATTACTTTTATTAATCATATTGGAAAAAGTATTAAAACTATTGATACTCCTAAAAATGAGGCTAAACCAGCTCAAGGTGAACAATTATCTAGTATAGTTAAATATTTGAATAATCTTGCTAATAAAGAGGATATTAAAGTAAGACAATTGTGGTTAGAGAAATTACCAAAAGAATTGTTTGTGGATAATATTAAGCAAAAATATAACTTTAAAAAAGAAAATTATATTTTGAATGCTGTAATTGGTGTTTATGATAATCCTAAATTACAAGAACAAGGATTACTAACAATAGATCTTACTCACAAAGGAAATGCTGTAATTTATAGCATGAATGAAAAAAATACTATTATAAATACAATTATTTATTCGTTGATTACTACCTATCATACAAATGAATTAAATTTATATGCTTTAGATTTTGATAGTCAAACCTTAAAGATGTATAAAAATGCTCCCCAGGTTGGAGATGTTATTTTTAGTAATGAATCTGAAAAAGTTAGTAATTTATTTAAATTTATTGCCAGTGAAATAGAAGTAAGAAAAAATTTATTTCAAAACTATAATGGTAATTATGAGTTTTATTGTAAAAATTCTGGAAATCCTTTACCAGGAATTGTTCTTATTGTGTATGGATATGAAAATTTTAAAGAAAATTTTGAAGATCAAGATTCTCTTTTGATAAAACTTGCCAGAGATTGTGCTAAATATGGTGTATATGTAATTTTAACTGCTGTTAGTGATAGAAGTTTAAGATTAAATATGAGAAGTAATTTTTCTCAAATTTTTCCATTAAAATTGGGTGCTCAAATAGATTATAATATGTTATTAGGAAAGAAAACTCCTACTATTGCTGATATTGAAGGAAGAGGAATTGCTTTAGTAAATGAAGAACCTTATGAATTTCAAACCGCTATGATTACAACAGAAGATAGACAGAATGAATATGTAAAAGAAGTAATTAATGCGTTAAATCAACAAATTAATGAGAGAGCACCTGAAATTAGAATATTACCTGAGGTTGTTACTTGGAATGATGTTATAGTAGAACCTATTCAAATTAATAGGATTCCTATTGGATTGAATGTTAATGATTTGAGTATAGCTTATTATAATATGACTAAGGGATTAATTAATTTAATTAATTCTACTGATATTAATATGTTATCTAAATTTACTGGTACTTTAATTAAGAAGTTAACTAGTCTACCTAATATTTCTGTTATGGTATGCGATGAGAAGAATCTTTATAGTGGAATAACATCTAATAATTTTGAAGAAGTAAATAATACTATATTTATGGCTAATAGAAATAATCCTCTTATTGTATTTGTTACTGGAGTTGAAAATTGGATAAATACTATTCCTGATAATATTAAAAGTGATTTTGTTGGATATTTATCTAAAGTTCAAGAATTAAAGAATTGTTATTTTGTATTTGTAGATAGAGTAGAGGATATTAAATCGTTTAATTATGAGAAATGGTTTAAAAAGTTTGTAATGAATGACCATAATATTTATATAGGTAGAGGTCTTAATAATAGTACAATTCATAATATTGTTACTCCATTTAGAGAAATTAGTGCTTTTATTCCTGATAATTTTGGATATAATATTGATAATGGTATTGCTACTAGAATTAAAATAGTAGAAGGAGATAGTATAGATGAACAATAAAGTATTAGTAAATTTATATATTCCTTTTTTAGAAAAGAAATATGAAGTATTTTTACCTGCTAATAAAAAAATTGGAGAAATTATTTATTTAATTGGTAAGACTTTACCTGATATTACTGGTGGATATTATGAATATAAACAAGTAGAGAGACTATATAATCGACTTAATGGTAAAGAGTATCAAGTTAATGAAATAATTAAAAATACAAATATTAGAAATGGTACTGAATTAATTTTTATGTAAATAATCGTGTAAAAGTTTGTTAACTTTATTTACTTATGAAATATAATATGCTATGATTTATTTGTAAATAGAGAGAGGTGGTGAGTTTATAGTTATGAGCGGTGTGAATTATGATCAAAATATGATTCAAACGAGAATTGATAATCACGATGAGGCTGTTGCTATTTTAAAGAAATTATTAGATGATTTTAATGAAGCTATTTCTGATTTTAATTTAAATGATGAGGCTAGTGGTAGTATTTCTGGAACTAAGGCAATGAATATATTTCATGATAGCTTGGAGGAAATTATAAATACGCTTAATGGTCCTGAAAAAGAAAACTTACAAACTGTGCAAAGAAATACAGAAAATATTGATAGTAAATCACTTGAAGATTGTTAATTAGAAAGGAGGCACTTTATGTCAAAAATTGTTAATTTTGAAAAATTAAGAGATATTCATGATAGATTGCAAATTAGTTTGGGTCCATCATTGGCTGATACACTTGATACATTAAGTGATAATTATAAAGGGTTCGGTAATGATTCCTTTGCTAGTGATAATGCAACCGAAGGTTTTAATCGATTGAGTCAATTGATTCAAAATTTAAAAGACAATAGAGAAGAAGCTTTAAATGAATTTAATGCTAAATATGCAAATTATATTAATAGTTTAGAAAAAGATACATCTAATACTGAAGATACTATTAATAACTCTTCGTTAAATTCGTTATAAATAATGGTTTTTATCGAAAATCAAGGATAATGTGTGTTAAATTTAGCATTATCCTTTTAAAATAAATTATATATTAAGAAAGGAACGATTTATTATGAATATGGTTTCAAGTACTGTTGTTGAGGAAGCAAAAAAAAAATTAGAAGATGCGCAGATGGAACTAGTAAATGATTCAGAAATTCAACAAAGTATAGCTACTATAAATGAGATTTTTGGAACTTTGTCGAATTATTGGGACACTGGAGGCAGTAAAAATTCTCTTTCAAAAATTGGTAGTACAGTTCAGGATTTGGAGAAGTTTTCTGAACTCGACTCCCTTGTTTCAGATATTAAAAGTGCGACAATTATTTATAATCATACCTCACCTATTAAAATTGATTAATTGTAATTTTTAATATGACTTGATACAATAAAGGAGATGATAAAATATGTCTGAAAATTATGTAAATACAGAAGCTATAGATAATCAAGCTGAAGAATTAAAGGCAACAGTAGGTGCTATTTGTTCTGCTGCTGAAAAGATGTCTACTCAATGCCTTGATATTTGTAGTGCTGCTACAGAATATGTACAATACAATGGATATTTTGATAGTGATACACAACAAACTAATGAAAAAGAGGTTACGATGGGTGATAAAAAGACTACAATGAAAGAGAATGTTTGTGCAAAATTTGTTCTTTCTGATGGGAATATTAGTTCCAAAGCTCAAAATTTACAGCAAAAAGCAAACGAACTTTCTGCATCTATGGTAGTTTTAAAACAAGATGCTGATTTACTTAAACAAGTTGCTGCTGCTATCGCAAGCAATATAAATAGTGTTAATGTTGCTCTTACCTCGGCTTATACTAGAGCTCATGATGGAGTCTCTTTATACATAGCTGGTGAAAAATTTAACCTTTTAGCTGCGGGTGCACTTGCAAAAAAAGGAGTACAAAAAACTAATTTAACTAAAAATCCTGAAGATATCAAAAATAGAAATTTTCTTAATTATAGTGATGTCAAAGATGATGATATTTTCAAAGAACCATTAATATTTAAATCACAAGCTGATGGTTCATATAAAATTTACACTGTAAGTGGAAAAGATACTGGTTATTATACAACATTTTCAGCTGCCAATAACTATCAAAGAACAGCGAAAAGAGAAATGCTTAAAGGTGATAGTGATTATTTAAAACAAGTTTACAACAACGATAAAGCCACTATTAAATCAGCTGCAGCTCAAGTTGCAACAGGCTCTTCTCTTAAAGCAGTAATGAATTCTGTAGATAAAAAAGTGACTAGTAATCATACTAAAGAAGAGACTAGTAATCATACTACTTCAGAAGTTCCTTATACTGCTGTTACAAAAAATGGAACTACTACTGTTACTACTAAACTTGAACATGGAAAGACTGAAGTAAAGATTTATAATAATAATAGTAATTATGAAAATACTAAAATTTATGATAAAGATGGAAATTTACTCAAAAGTTCAACTACTTATAAGAATAATGCAAATGGCTTAAATAGTGTTACCAAAGATGAAACAACAGGAGAAGCAACAGCAAAATATGATCCTAACAAAAATAATGAAGGAATAATTAAAAAAATAACAAAAGAAGATGGTACTCAAGAGATTACATATGATCCTAGTAAAAGTTACGGTAAAACAAATCAGGTAACAAATAAAGATGGCTCTTCTACGATTACATATGATTCTAGTAAAAATGAGTACGGTAAAACAAATCAAGTAAATAACAAAGATGGTTCTTTTACGGCTACATATGATTCTAGTAAAAATAAGGACGGTATTAAAGGTATGGTAGTAAATAAAGATGGCTCTTCTACGTATACATATGATTCTAGTAAAAATAAGGACGGTATTAAAGGTATGGTAGTAAATAAAGATGGCTCTTCTACGTATACATATGATTCTAGTAAAAATAAGGACGGTATTAAAGGACTGGTAGCAAAAGATGGCACTAAAACGATTACGTATGATACCAATAGTAAAAATAATACTCATCATATAGTTTCTAGTGTTGAAGATGGAACTAATATAACTAGAACATATCAAAATGGAGAAACCTATACCCATGCTATTGGTCCGAATCCAAATAAGAATGGGACTTATAGAGCTGCGGATGGTAACATAGTATATGAAAAAGATAAAGATGGAAATACAATAGAACAGTTGGAAATGGAATAGAACAGTAGATAGAAATTTCATTTATTATTAATGAAAGATAATTAAATAAAAATAGCTGAATTATAGATAGTTTAAATTATTGTAGGTAAGTTACTTTTAATTGATTATTATATGCTATTTGCATATTTTAATAATATTTTATATAATAAACATGTAAAGAAATTTACATGTTTATTTTGGATGAAAGAAAATTAAGTATTTTTGTTAAATAAAATATATAATATGGTAGGAGGGTATGTAATGAAGTTATATAATACTTTGAATAAGAAAGTAGAAGAGTTTGTTCCTAGAGATGGGAAAATGGTTAAGATGTATACTTGTGGACCTACGGTATATCATTTTGCTCATATTGGTAATTTGAGGACTTATATTTCGGAAGATATTTTAGAAAAATCTTTAAAGTACCTAGGGTATGATGTTACTAGAGTTATGAATATTACTGATGTGGGACATTTGGTTGGTGATGGAGATTCTGGTGAAGATAAGATGATGGTTGCTGCTAAAAGAGAACATAAAAGTTCTTGGGAAGTAGCTAAATATTATACTGATTGTTTTAAAAAGGATTGTGAGAGATTAAATATTAAATGGCCTGATATTGTTAGTCCTGCTACGGATAATATTGAGGAATATATTAAGATTATTTCTAAATTATTAGATAGTGGTTATGCTTATATTAGTGATGGTAATGTTTATTATGATACTTCTAAGTATAGTGATTATTATCATTTATCTGGAAGAAATGCTGATGATTTAATGATTGCTGTTAGAGAAGATATTAAGGAAGATACTTCAAAGAGAAATCCTTTTGATTTTGGATTATGGTTTACGAATTCTAAATTTAATAATCAAGAAATGCAATGGGATAGTCCTTGGGGACGTGGTTATCCTGGATGGCATATTGAATGTTCTGGAATTAGTATTAAGTATTTAGGAGAGTATCTAGATATTCATTGTGGAGCAGAAGATGCTATATTTCCTCATCATACGAATGAAATTGCTCAAAGTGAGGCATATTTAGGACATAAATGGTGTAATTATTGGGTTCATTTTGGTTTTTTAAATGATAAGAATGGAAAAATGAGTAAAAGTAAGGGGGAATTTCTTACTGTTGATTTATTAGAAGAAAAGGGATATAATCCTTTAGCTTATCGTTATTTATGTTTAAACAGTTACTATCATAATGCTTTAACTTTTAGTTATGATATATTAGATGGTGCTTCAAGAGAATATGATAAATTAAAAAGAAGAATTACAAATTTATCATTTGAAGGGACTGTGGATAAAGAAAAAGTTAAAATATATCATGATAAATTTGGAGATAATTTAGAGAATGATTTGAATACTTCTAGTTGTATTACTCTTTTATATGATGTTTTAAAAGATAATTCTATTAATGATAAGACAAAAAGAGAAATTATTGAGGATTTTGATCAGGTATTATCTCTTGATTTATTAGTAGAAGAAAATACTGATATAGATGTTAGCTTAAAGAAATATATTGAGGAAATGATAGAGAAAAGAAAGGTTTATAAAAAAGAAAAGAACTTTGAGGAAGCTGATAAAATAAGAAAAGAATTAATGGATAAAGGAATTATGATTAAAGACACTAGAGAAGGTACTGTATATGAAATAGTAAAGTAGGTAGATAGTTATGGGATATGGATATTATTATGATCCAACGTATATTTTGGTAGTGATTGGATTTATTATTACTTTAATTGCTGAAATTGGTGTTAAAGGAAGTTATAGTAAGTATAAAAAAATTAATGCTTCGAAAAAGATGACTGGTCAGGAAGTTGCTAGAAAGATATTAGATGCTAATGGGCTAGATAATGTTCAGGTAAAAGAAGTTGGTGGTACTCTTAGTGATCACTATAATCCAAGTGATAAAACGGTTAATTTGTCAACAGATATTTATAAAGATAGCAGCATTGCTTCAATTGCTGTTGCTGCTCACGAATGTGGACATGCTATTCAAGATAAGGTTGGTTATGGATTTTTGAAGTTTAGACATTCTTTAATTCCAACAGTTAATATTTGTTCAAAGCTAGGATATTTTGTTGTTATGATTGGATTATTGTTTGGATCATTTAATTTGGCAATGGCTGGTTTTATTCTATTATGTACAATTTTAGTATTTCAACTTGTTACTTTGCCTGTTGAATTTAATGCATCGAAAAGAGCTAAAAAAGAATTGATTAAGTTAAATATTGCTGATAAAAAAGATGCTAGTGGTGTTAAGTCAATGTTATTAGCAGCAGCAATGACTTATGTTGCTTCTGTTGCTAATACTTTATTACAAATGCTCAGAATGTTATTAATTATATTAAGCAGTAGAAGAAGAGATGATTAATTTTAATATAGTTAGACAAATTTAAAGTGATATTTTAAATTTGTCTATTTTTTATTTATATAAGAAAGGAGAAAAATATTGATGAAAAAAAGAATTGAACCTAAATTAGGAAAAAATATTAAAGAAAGTTCCTATTTTGATATTAATCAAGATAATTTTGTAGATATGTTTATTCATGATGAGAAATTAATTCATGATTTAGAAGAAGTAGAAATTAATGGGTGTTATTTTAAGAATGTAGATTTTTCAAATATTCAGGTTAGAAATAGTGACTTTATTGATTGTATTTTTGAAAATTGTAATTTAATGGGATGTGATTTTTCTTCTAAGAGTATTCATCGAGTTTGTTTTAGACATTGTAATTTAGGAAGTACAAATTATATTATGAGTAGTGTTAAAGATGTTTTGATTGATGATTGTAAATGTGATTATATTAACTTTTCTGATAGTAAAATAGATACTTTAGAAATTCAAGATAGTCTTTTTAGAGAAGGTAGATTTATAAATATTAAACTAAAGAATGTAGCATTTAATGAAGTTAATTTTCATGGATGTGAATTTTTAAACACTTCCTTAAAGAATGTTGATTTTAGTTCTTGTGATATTTCTAATTTAAAAGTGAATGTTAATGATATTAAAGGAATGATTGTTAATGAAAGTCAAGCTTTAATCTTAGTGAATTTACTTGGAATAGTTATTAAGGAATAAAATACTTATCCAGTTTTTTCTTATTATAAAGAAAAATATGAGTAAGTATTTTTCTCTTATAAAATGAAGACAAGGGCAGAAATTTGCTTAATTTGTTATTTTTTGATATAATGGGTGCGTTGGAGGAAAAGTATATTTATGAAAATTACAAGTGTAGAATTTACTACTTCTGCAGTTAGAAGAAGTCAATATCCGGAAGAAAAGTATCCTGAATTTCTCCTTGTTGGTAGAAGTAATGTAGGAAAGAGTAGTTTTATTAATACTCTTGTTAATCGAAAAAGTTTAGCTAGAATCAGTTCTATTCCTGGAAAAACACAAACACTTAATTTCTACTTTATTAATAAAAGTTTTTATTTAGTAGATGTTCCTGGATATGGTTTTGCTAGAGTAAGTAAAAATTTAAAAAATAAATTTGGTTTAATTATAGAAGATTATTTAAAAGAAAGGAAAATGCTAAAAGATGTTTTTATGCTAGTGGATTTTCGCCATAAACCTACAAATGATGATGTTTTGATGTACGAATATTTGAAATATTATCATATTCCTGTTACCATTATTGCAACAAAGAGTGATAAAGTTAGCAAGAATAGTTATGAGAAGAATAAAAAAATTATTCGTGATACTTTAAAAATGGTAGATGATGATGACTTTATTTTATTCTCGTCTGTTAGTAAAACTGGAAAGCAAGAAGTTCATGATAAAATTTTAGAAGTTATTCAGTCTTAGGCACCTAATTTTTATTTTAGAATACATTACATCAGGTGAAGATGAATGATAATTCAAAAGTTAGATGACTATTATATCGTTAAGATTTTTAAAGAGAAGTTAGGGGATTTTAATCCTTTTGATAAGAGTTGTATTGAAAAGTTATTTCAAAAAATTTTAAAAAAATTGTTAAAGAACTATTCTATTCATGGGTTAATTGATGTTGATATTTATTTTGATAGATTATATGGGATGATTATTGAATTAAGAGAAGTTTATGATTATTTTGATGATATAGATTTGAAAATTCATTTTCATTTAGATTCTGTTTTTTTAGTAGAGATAGGATATGATTATTTTAATAAGATGAATGATGTTTATTATTATAAAGGTAAATATTATAAAGTTTATGATAAAATTATTGATGGTCCTATTATATATAAAGATAGTGAATGTATAGAGATTATGGAAAAAGGAATACATTTATAGAAAGTGGTGATAAAATGAGAATGCCTACTGTTTGTTTAGTTGGAAGACCTAATGTTGGGAAGAGTACTATTTTTAATCGATTAGTTGGAAAAAAGATTTCTATTATTGAAGATACTCCTGGTGTTACAAGAGATCGAATTTATGGAGATGCTAAATATTTAGATTATTCTTTTCATTTGATTGATACTGGTGGTATTGATGTTGGGGACGATACTTTTAATGATGAAATTCGAATGCAGGCTAGTATTGCAATAGATGAAGCTGATGTTATTATTTTTGTTGTGGATGGTAAAGAAGATATTACTAAGAATGATTATGTTATTCGAGATATGCTTCGAAAAAGCGGCAAAGATGTCGTGGTTGCTGTGAATAAAATCGATAATGAGAATAGGACAGAAAATATTTATCAGTTCTATGAACTTGGTTTTGAAAATGTTATTGGAGTAAGTGGAGAGCATAATATTGGCTTCCAAGAATTATTAGATAAAGTTGTTCAAGATTTTAAACCTATTCCTGAAATTGAGTATAGTGAAGACAAGATTAAATTCTGTTTTATTGGAAGACCTAATGTTGGTAAAAGTAGTTTAGTAAATGCTCTTCTTAATGAAGAAAAAGCAATTGTTAGCAATGTTGCTGGAACAACTAGAGATGCTGTAGATACAGAATTTCGTTATGAGGGAAAAGACTATGTTGTAATTGATACTGCTGGACTTCGTAAAAAAGGAAAAGTTTATGAAAGTATTGAAAAGTATAGTGTTATTCGAAGTATGAAAGCAATTGAAAGAAGTGATGTTTGCTGTATTGTCATTAATGCTGAAGAAGGAATTATTGAGCATGATAAACATATTGCTAGTTATGCCCTAGAGGCTGGAAA
This sequence comes from uncultured Bacilli bacterium, assembly GCA_934162265.1. Classification (GTDB taxonomy): domain Bacteria; phylum Bacillota_I; class Bacilli_A; order RF39; family UBA660; genus RUG11198. The sequence goes on from CAKPHZ010000019.1 coordinate 23,114, forward strand.
ACCACTTGTTTTAGTTGTTAATAAGTGGGATACTGTAAATGATAAAAATGATATTAAAAGTTTTACTACTTTAATGAGAAATGAATTTCAATTTTTATCTTATGTTCCTATCGTATTTGTTTCAGCTTTAACTAAGAAAAGAATTCATACTTTAATGCCTGAGATTCTTAAAGTTTATAAAAATTCAACCTTAGAAATTAAAACGAGTGTTTTAAATGAAGTAATACGTGAAGCAGTACTTCTTAATCAACCACCTTCTTATAAAGGAAAGCGATTAAAAATTTATTTTGCTAATCAATCTGGGACAAGACCTCCTAAATTTACTTTACACGTTAATAGTAAGGGATTAGTACATTTTTCTTATGAAAGATATTTAGAAAATAAATTGAGAGAAAATTTTGATTTAGAAGGAACACCAATTGTAATACAATTTAAGAATAAAAATGAAGATTATTAAACATAGATAATTTATTTTATCTAGTTTTTTCTTGTTATTTAGAAAATAGCTGAGGAAGTATTTTAGAAATAGAGGTGAAAAGAAATGAAAGAATTTATACAAAGTTTAAAATTTACTTGGAAGTATGCGAAGAAAGAGAAGGGAAGAATTATTTTATTTGGAATAGCAAATTTATTTAATGTAATTTTTAGTATTTTAATTCCTATGATTGATGCGAAAATTATTATTGAATTAACAGCTAATCATTTTGAAAGATTAATATTTATGGCAATTTGTCTGGCTGTTAATGAAGTTCTTTATGATTTATTTGATTTTTTATCCAGAAGACTTTCTGTTGTTGTTTATCATCATACGCTTGAAATAATTGGGATGGATTTAGGAAAAAACATCTTAAAATTAGAAAATAATTCTTTAGATGAGCATGGTAGTGGTGTATTTATTCAAAGAATGACAGGAGATACGGATAAACTTGCTGATGTATTTAATCATTTAGTCACTATGTTTTCTTCTTTAGTAAAATATATTGGTATATTGATTGCTATTTTTATCGTTAATAAGATTGTTTTTCTTTTTACATTAATTATTTTAATTATTCGCTATCTTATTGAAAGGGCAAGAACAAATAGAAGAAAAAAAGACGATAAGTTATCAAGAAAAGCTAAAGATAGTGTTTCTAGTTTTGTTGGGGAATTGGTTCGTGGTGCTAGAGATATTAAAATGCTAAATAGCGAAAATGATTTTATGAAAGAAATGAATTATCGAATCAAAGATTATAATAAAAAAAGAATCAGAATGCAAAATATAAGTTGGAATTACCGAGTTTTTAGTTTTTGGTTTACTGATATTAGTTTTCTTTTATTGATTATTCTTCTTGCTTTTTTTATTAAAGATAAAGTGATTTCTATATCGATTGCGATGGTTTTATATAACTATGTTGGTAATGTTGGTGGATCTACTTATTTACTTGGAGATTTATTAGAATATATTAAAGATTTTAATTTATCCTGTGAAAGAGTAAGAGAAGTAATAGATGGAGATAAATTTAAAAAGGAACAATTTGGAGAAAAGCATTTAGATAAAGTAGAGGGACATTTTACTTTTGAACATGTTTTCTTTAAATATAAAGAAAAGGAAGTATTAAAGGATTTAACCTTCGAAGTAAAACCTAATGAAACAGTTGCTTTTGTTGGAAAAAGTGGGGCTGGTAAGACAACTATTTTTAATCTTTTATGTAAGATGTATGATGTTAACCAAGGAAAGATTACTATTGATGGAATTACTATTAATGAATTAGATAAAGATAGTATTCGTGGAAATATTACTATCATTTCACAAAATCCTTATATTTTTAATATGAGTATTCGAGATAATCTTAAATTGGTTAAAAATAATTTAAGTGATGAAGAAATGTATGATGCATGTAAAATTGCTTGTCTTGATGATTTTATTCAAGAGTTACCTAATGGATACGATACAATTATTGGAGAAGGTGGCGTTAATTTATCTGGTGGTCAAAAGCAAAGATTAGCGATTGCTAGAGCATTAGTGCAAAAAACAGAAATTATATTATTTGATGAAGCAACAAGTGCTTTGGATAATGAAACACAAGAAAAAATTCAACATGCAATTGAAAATATGAAAAGCGAGTATACGATTTTAATTATCGCTCACCGCTTATCCACAATTATTCATGCTGATAGAATTCTTTATTTAGAAGATGGAAAAATCATTGCTCAAGGAACGCATCATGAATTATTAAAAAATTGTCCTAGTTATCAAAGGTTATATGAAAGTGAAATAAAAAAAGATGAATAAAAAAAGAATGAAACTCCGTTTCATCTACATCCCTCGTGGGATGTTTTATTTTATTCCAATTTTTAGTATA
>CAKPHZ010000020.1 GCA_934162265.1 uncultured Bacilli bacterium
AAATTGCTTGTAAGGTATTATACCAGTTATAAATCTTATTGCACAACTTCTGTGCACTTCTTTTTTTAAAATACAAATATTTTATCTTCTAGGTAAAGTACTTTGTAAGTATTTTATTTTTTTTTAAATCATGATATACTAAAAAAGTATAGGAAAGGGATGATTTTGTGAAGAGGAGAATTATTGTGGAAGATGTAAGTAATCCTAAGAAGAGTTATTATCAAAAATTAGTGAATAATAAATTTTTTGAATGGTTGCTTTATATGTTAGGTTATACGATTGTATTAATTACAGTATCTGTTTTATTTAAGGAACACTTTTATATTAATCCTAAGAATTTTGGCGTTTATGCTTTTTTAGCATCTATTATTATTTATATTTTAAATCAAACAATAAAACCTGTTTTGGTTTATATTACATTACCTATTACTGCAATTACAATGGGTTTATTTTATCCTATTATTAATGTTTTAATTTTATATCTTGCTAGTTTTCTTTTAGGGAGTAATTTTCAAATAAAGGGAATTATTTTGCCTTTTTTGATTGCTATTATTATTTCTGTTTTGAATATGTTTATGGAAGGAATGATTATTAAGCCTATTATTTATAAAGGGAGAGGTAAAGGTGAGTAAAGTTCTTTTTCAAATTGGGCCAATTACTATTTATTGGTATTCTTTCTTAATATTGGTAGCAGTTATTGTTGGGTATCAAATTGTAGTTTCTTATAGTAAGAAAATTAGCTATAAGACAAATGAGATTATGGATATGGTTTTGTACTTAGTTATTTTTTCTATTATTGGGGCTAGGGCTTATTATGTTATTTTTAATTTTTCTCTTTATCAGGATGATTTATTGTCTATTTTTATGATATGGAAGGGTGGTCTTGCTATTTATGGGGGAATTATAGCTGGTATTCTCTATATTTTATATTATTGTAAGAAGAAGGGGCTAGATTTTATTCGTGTATTAGATATTTATTCTTTGTCTTTATTGTTAGGACAAGCAATTGGTAGATGGGGTAATTTTTTTAATGGAGAAGCTTATGGGGGAAAGACTACTTTGGAGGCTTTACAGTCTTTACATTTACCTAGATTTATTATTGATGGGATGTATATTGATGGGTTTTATCGTCAACCAACATTTTTATATGAATCTATTTGGTGTTTAATTGGAGTATTTTTTTTGATACGTATTCGTAAGAGATATACTAATCAAGTAGGAAGGCAAGTTTCTTTTTATTTAATTTGGTATGGAATAGGTAGATTTTTTATTGAGGGACTTAGGAGTGATTCTTTATATTTAGGAATATTTAGAGTAAGTCAACTTGTTTCTGTTGTTATGGTTGCTATTGGGTTCTTTTTATTATTTCAGATAAAACATAAAGGAGGAGTCAAAAATAAGATAGTAGGAGGGAAAGATGGAAGGATATAAAGTTATTGTGATTGGGGCTGGTATTAGTGGTATTTCTTGTGCTATTTATTTAAAGCGTGCTGGTATTTCTACTTTATTGATTGAAAGTAATGCTCCTGGTGGTCAATTGAATAAGATTGATATTATTGAAAATTATCCTGGTTATGAAAAAGTGAATGGATCTGATTTAGCGATGAGTTTGTATTCACAAGTAATGAATGCCGATGTTTCTTTAGTTAGTGATGAGATAAAGAAGATTGATTATGAGAAAAGGATAGTGATTACAGAAAATTATGAATACACTTTTACTTATTTGGTTTTTGCTACAGGGAGAAGAGATAAACTTTTAAATCTTAATCATGAAGAGGAACTTTTGGGTAGAGGGATTAGTTTGTGTGCTACTTGTGATGGTGCTTTTTATCAAAATCAAGATGTAATGGTTGTTGGGGGAGGAAATAGTGCTGTTAGTGAAGTTCTTTATTTATCTAATATCTGTCATCATGTTTATTTAGTTTATCGAAAAAATACTTTACAAGCTGAAGATATTTTGAAAAAGAGACTTTCTTTGAAGAAGAATGTTACTATTTTATATGATGAAGAGATAGAAAGGTATTTATATGATTCTGAAAAAATAAATGGGGTTATGCTGAAAAGTGGAAAGCAAATTAATGTTTCAGGAATATTTTTAGCGATAGGTTCTATTCCTAATAGTGAGCTATTTATTGGTAAAAAGAAGGATGGGTATATTGTAGTTGATGAAAATGGGAAGAGTAGTATTCCTTATGTTTATGCATGTGGAGATGTTATTTTTAAGGAAGTATATCAGTTGGTTACAGCTAGTCATGATGGGGTTATGGTTGCTAGTGATATTATTAAGAAATGTGTTTAGGAAGTGGTTTTATGTTTCAAAAGAATTTTAGTTTGAGTACCGTTTTGATGGGAATTTTATATTTTGTTTTGGGGATTGTTTTTATTGCAGCTACGGATGAGTTACTTAAAACATTTAATTATATTTTAGTTTGTATTTGTGCTGTGATTGGGGTTATTCAAATTTTATCGTTTTTTTTGGAGAAAGATTATAAGAAAAATAATTATACAGATTTATTAATTGGTGTTGTTTTTATTTGGGTTAGTTTGGTTTTATATGTATATTATGGTTTTATGATTAATATTTTGCCAATTTTATTTAGTTTGTATTTGTTTGTTATGGCAATTGAGATGTGGGTAAGATATGTTAATTTAAAAGAAGTGGTTAATATTAGAAGAGGGAAATATTTATTACTTGGATTTGTTGCAATTATTGTTGGATTGTTACTTATTTTTAATCCTGGTGGAGTAATTTTAACTTATTTAAAAGTTACTGGTGTTTATTTAATTTTGGTGTCTCTTTTGTATTTTTCTTTATGTTTTCATTTTTTAAAAGAAAAGAAGTGAGAATAAAATAGTATTTTATGAATAATAGGTAATAAGATGTATTTTGATATGTCTTTTTTCTTTTATTTGTTCCTTATTAAGATAACGAACGAATGTTCTTTATCTGTTGACTTTGCTTGAAGAAAATGATAAAATCTATGATATGTATATCAGAAAGAAAGAGGGGGAGTTAGATGAAAAGATTTATACCAAGAATGTATCAAGAAAGTATTTATAAGATTGATTATCAATATTTGAAAAAAAAGAAAATAAAGTTATTATTATTTGATTTGGATAATACCTGTGTTGGTTATCGTGAAAAGAATCCTACGGAGGAGTTAAAAAAGCTATTTAAAAAGTTAAAAAAGTTAGGGTTTACAGTAATTATTTTTTCAAATGCTCCTAAAAAAAGACTTATTCCTTTTCAAGAATTAGGAGTAATTTGCCATCATTCTTCAATGAAACCTTTTACTTATCACTTTAAAAAAGTAATGAGTGAGTATCATTTTGAAAAAGAAGAAGTGTGTATTATTGGTGATCAGTTATTTACTGATATTTGTGGGGGGAATAAGTCGGGGATTGTTACTTGCTTGGTTGATCCAGTGACAAAGGAAGATTTTATTTTTACTAAGATTTTTCGGACAATGGAAGGCTTTGTTTTCTTTCATTTTGCTAATCGTGATATTTTAAAGAAGGGGCAGTATTATGAGTAAGTGTAGTGGTTGTGGTGTTTTGTTGCAAAATTCTTTTCCAACGGAGATTGGGTATACAGCAGATATTCATACTAGTTTATGTGAGAGATGTTTTCGACTTAAGCATTACGGGGAATATAGAAGTGTATCTTTAACTAATAATGATTATGAAAAGATTATTCAGATGATTCCTAAAGATAGTTTGGTTTTATATGTAACGGATATTTTATCTCTTGATTTGGATTTTATTTCTTCGTTTAAAAAAGTTTTATTAGTGGTAACGAAAAGGGATATTATGCCTAAGAGTTTGAAAGATGAAAAAATTAGAAATTATTTTTTAGAGAGATATCTTAATGTTTTAGATGTTGTTGTAGTTAGTAGTATTAAAAATTATCAGATGGATTTATTGTATAAACAGATTCTTACTTATGTTAAGGATACAGTGTATTTGGTAGGAAATACTAATTCTGGTAAAAGTACGCTTTTAAATCAATTTATTCATAATTATGGAGAAGGAGAAGGAGAAGGGGAGATTACGACTAGTATGTATCCTTCGACGACATTGAATGAAGTAAAGATTAAATTTCCTGATTTTACTCTTGTTGATACTCCTGGATTACTTGGTAAGGGGAATTTGGTTCATATTTTGGATAAAAAAGAATTGAAAATGGTGACTCCTAAAAAAGAAATAAAACCTAAGAGTTGTCAAGTAGAAGGAAAAGGTAGTATTTTACTTGGACATTTTGTGCGAATGGATTATGAATGTTTAGGGAGAAGTAGTTTTGTTATTTATATTTCTAATGAGGTTCCTGTTCGGTTTTGTAATTATGAAAAAAATACTTATCGGGAAAATAAGATGAGTAAGTATTTTGTGGATAGGGGTAAAGATATTGTTATTCCTGGTCTTGGATTTATTAAGTTTATGGGGCATTTTAATGTTACTTTATATTTACCTTGTGAGGTAGAGGCGAAGGTGAGGGATAGTTTTATTGCATGAAAAATATAGAAGATGTTAGTTCTCTTAATGTTATTACTCTTGCTTATTTGGGAGATGCGATTTATGAAGTGTATGTTCGTGAAGCTTTAATTCGGCAAGGTATTGTTCGTGTAGAAGAATTACAAAAAAAGGCTGTTTTATATGTGTCTGCTAAAGGACAAGCTAATATTTTGAGACGTTTAATGGAGGAAAATAGGCTTAGCTTAGAAGAAATTGAAGTTGTGAAGAGAGGGAGAAATTATAAGAGGAGTAGTCATCCAAAGCATACTGATATTTTAACTTATAAATTATCTACTGGATTTGAGACTTTAATTGGTTATTTATATTTATCTAAAAAAGAAGATAGGTTATTGGAAATATTAAACTATATCGAGGTGAAATAATGTATATATATGGTAAAAATGTAGCAAGAGAAAAACTAAGAAGTGGGGAAGAAATTTTAAAAGTTTATTTGAGTCGTAATTTTCATGATGAGGAAATATTTGATTTGATTCGAGAGAAAAAGATTAGAACTACTTTTTTAGATAGTAAAGTAATGGATAAAAAGGTAGATGGGCATCATCAAGGAATTATTTTGGAGACTTCTGAGGTAAAGACTTATTCTTTGGATAATTTTTTGGAAAGTATCCATGATAATGATAGAAGTCTTGTTGTTATGTTAGATCATTTAGAAGATCCTCATAATTTTGGGGCAATTATTCGTACTGCTGAGGCATTGGGGGTTGATTCTATTATTATTCCGAATGATCGAAGTGTTACGGTTAATTCTACTGTTGTTAAGACTTCGGCTGGAGCAATTAGTTATATGAAGATTGTTCGGGTAGCGAATTTGGGAAGTGCTATTTCTAAATTAAAGAAGAATGGTTTTTGGGTTGTTGGGACAGATATGGATGGAGAAGATTATTCGAAAATAGATTATTCTTCTAGAATTTGCCTAGTTATCGGTAATGAAGGTAAAGGGATTTCTAATGTTGTTAGGAAAAATTGTGATTTTATTGCTAGTATTCCTATGAGTGGTAAGATTAATAGTTTGAATGCTTCTGTTTCTTGTGGTATTGTTTTATCAGAAATTGTTTTATCGAGGAGAAGTTAATGTGTGAGATGAATGATTATGAGTTAGTTAGTTTAGCGCAAGAAAATAATGAGGAAGCAGGAGAAATTCTTTATCGTAAGTATCAGCCTTTAATATTGAAAAAGAGTAATAAGTATTTTAAGTATATGCAGAATAAGGGGGTTGAACTTACGGATTTAATTCAGGAATGTACCATTGGTTTTGAGGAAGCAATTCAACAATTTAATGAGAGTGATAATACTAGTTTTTATACTTTTGCTAGTATTTGTATGGATAGGCAGTTGATGAGTGAATTGACCAGACAAAATCGTGATAAATATCGTTTTTTGAATGAGGCTATTCCTCTTGAGAGTATTGATGGTGATGATGAGGGAAGTTTGATTAATTGTATTGGTGATAATCGAAATAATCCTGAGGAAGGTCTTTTATTGGATGAGAATTTTAAGGAAATTTATTTGAAGATAGCGAATAAGCTTACTGATTTTGAGGAATGTGTTTTTCGTCTTCGTTTGCAGGATTTTGATTATCATGAGATTGCTAGTATATTAGATAAGGATAGAAAGAGTATTGATAATGCGATTCAACGAATTAGAGGAAAAATTAAGGGGATTATTTAAGTAAAATACTTAGGAAGATTGGGGTGAGTTGATATGGATAAGATTGTAGTAAAGGGTGCTAGAGTTAATAATTTAAAGAATATTGATGTAGAAATTCCTAAAAATAAATTGGTTGTGATTACTGGAGTTAGTGGTTCTGGTAAGAGTTCTCTTGCTTTTGATACAATTTATGCAGAAGGGCAAAGAAGGTATGTGGAATCTTTATCGGCATATGCAAGACAATTTTTAGGAAATACTGAACGGGTAGATGTAGATAGTATTGAGGGATTATCTCCTTCTATTAGTATTGATCAAAAGACTACTAATAATAATCCTAGGAGTACAGTAGGTACAGTTACGGAAATTTATGATTATTTGCGTCTTTTATTTGCAAGAATTGGTGTTCCTTATTGTCCAGATCATCATGTTCCTATTTCTAGTCAGAGTATTGAAGAAATGGTAAATAAAGTACTTGGCTATGAAGAAGGAACAAAGATTATGATTGCTTCTCCTGTTGTTAAGGGAGAGAAAGGTACACATAAAGAAACTTTAGATATGCTTAGACGTGATGGGTATGTTAGGGTTAAAATAGATGGAGAAGTTTATGATTTATCTGATGAAATTGAGTTAGAGAAAAATAAAAAACATACTATTTATGTTATTGTTGATCGGTTTGTTGTTAAAGAGTCTATTCGTAGTAGACTTTATGAATCGATGGAAGTTGCGACTAATTTAAGTCATGGTAAAGTTATTGTTGATATTGTTGGTAAAGGTGAAGTTTTATTTAGTGAGAATTTTGCTTGTCCTTATTGTGATTATTCTTTAGAGGAATTAGAGCCTAGGATATTTTCTTTTAATGCTCCTTATGGGGCTTGTCCTGATTGTAAGGGGCTTGGTGTTCAATATAAGATTGATGTTGATTTGGTTATTCCTGATAAGAATAAATCAATTAATGAAGGAGCAATTACTACTATTACTGTAGATGATTATAATAATATTATTATGACTCAACTTAGAGCTGTTAGTGATTATTATGGGATTGATTTGAATAAAAAAATTAAAGATTTGAAAAAGAAGGAACTAGATATTATATTATATGGTTCTTCTGATGTTTTGGAGTATCATTATGTTTCTAAAAATGGAAATACTAGAGTTTCTAGAGATTATTTTGAGGGAATTATTACAAATTTAGAGAGAAGATATATTGAGACTAAGAGTGGTTGGATTAGGGAATGGATTGAGCGATTTATGATGGAACTTCCTTGTCCTACTTGTGGTGGTTCAAGACTTAAACCTAGTGTTTTATCGGTTCTTATTAACGGAAAAAATATTTTTGAAGTAACAAATCTTTCTATTCGAGATTTAAGAAATTTTATTGGAGAATTAATACTGACAAAGGAACAGGCTGAAATATCAGAAATTTTAGTAAAAGAGATTTTATCTCGATTAGATTTTTTGATGAATGTTGGGTTAGATTATTTAACATTATCGAGAAGTGCTGGTACTTTATCTGGTGGAGAAAGTCAGAGAATTCGGCTTGCTACTCAGATTGGTTCTAGATTGACTGGGGTTTTATATGTTCTTGATGAACCTAGTATTGGTCTTCATCAAAGAGATAATCGTAAGCTTATTGATTCTTTACTTAAAATGAGAGATTTAGGAAATTCTTTAATTGTTGTAGAACATGATACAGATACCATGTTAGCTGCTGATTATTTAATTGATATTGGGCCTCTTGCTGGTGATAATGGTGGGCTTGTTATGGCTTGCGGAACTCCTGAAGAAGTTATGGCAGATGAAAATAGTTTGACAGGTAAATATTTAACAGGTGAGTATAAAATTGAAGTTTCTAAGAAACGAAGAAAAGGAAATAAAAAATACTTAACTATTAAGGGAGCTATAGAACATAATTTAAAAAATATTAATGTAAAGATTCCTCTTGGGACATTTACTTGTGTAACAGGAGTAAGTGGTTCTGGTAAGAGTACTTTAGTGAATGAAATTTTATATAAAGCATTGGCTAATCATTTATATCGTTCAAAAGAAAAACCTGGAAAACATAAAGAGATAAAGGGATTAGAAAATATTGATAAAGTGATTCAAATTACACAAAATCCAATTGGAAGGACGCCACGAAGTAATCCTGCTACTTATGTTGGGGTATTTGATGATATTAGAGATATTTTTGCTGAAACTAAGGAAGCTAAGATAAGAGGCTATGACAAAGGGAGATTTTCTTTCAATGTTAAAGGAGGAAGATGCGAAGCTTGTTGGGGTGATGGAGTAAAAAAGATTGAAATGCATTTTTTACCAGATGTTTATGTGGCTTGTGAAGTTTGTGGTGGTACTAGATATAATCGTGAGACATTGCAAATTAAGTACAAAGAAAAGAGTATTTATGATGTTTTAAATATGCGTGTAGATGAAGCGTTAAAATTTTTTGAAAATCATGCTAAGGTTAGAAATAAATTACAAGTACTTCATGATGTTGGATTAGGTTATGTACAATTAGGACAACCAGCACCTACTTTATCTGGTGGTGAAGCTGCTCGTGTGAAGTTAGCAAAAGAATTGCAAAAGAAAGCTACGGGGAAGAGTTTGTTTATTTTGGATGAACCTACCACTGGTCTTCATTCTCACGATATTAAGAAGTTATTAAAAATATTAGAGAGAATTGTTGATAATGGCGATACAGTTCTTGTTATTGAACATAATTTAGATGTTATTAAAGTAGCTGATTATATTATTGATTTGGGACCTGAAGGTGGAGATTTAGGAGGAAATGTTGTTGCTACTGGGACTCCTGAGGAAGTTAGTCAGGTTTCGGGATCTTATACAGGGGAATTCTTAAAAGAAGTATTAGAAAAAGATAAATCTTAGAGAATTCTCTTTTTTTGATTGTTTTAGATATTTAAGTATTTTAAGGAAATAAGGGATGAATGATGAAAGAAATTTTAGGGTATTTAAATTATTTGAAAGTGGTAAAAAAATATTCTGATTGTACAATTTTGGGGTATAAGGAAGATTTATTGGAACTATATGATTTTAAGAATGATGTTTTAAAGTATAGTGAAGAGGAAGTTAGAGATTATTTAGAATACTTATATAGTAGAGGACTATCTAGAAATACTATTTCTAGGAAACTTAGTTCGATTCGTAGTTTTTATCGCTATATGGAAGATGAGGGGAAGATTTTTCAAAATTATTTTAAGGAAGTTTCTAATCCTAAGAAGAAAAGTCTGCTGCCTAAATATGCACGTGATAGTGATTTAGAAAAGATGTTTCATGCTTTTTCTTTGGATGATGCATTAGGACAGAGGAATGCGTTAGTGTTGGAGATGCTTTATGCTACTGGAGTGCGTGTTAGTGAGCTTGTTAATATTTGTGTTGGGGATATTAATTTGTATGATAAGACAATTCATATTTTGGGGAAAGGTCGAAAGGAAAGAGTAGTTTTCTTTGGTAGTTATTGTGAAGATGTATTAAGAAAATATTTAAATGATGGGTATTTGAAATTAAATCAGAAGCAAAGTAAATATTTATTTTTGAATAAAAATGGTGAAAAGTTGTCTAGTCGATATGTTCGAAAAATAATTGATATGGCTGTTTTAAAGTGTGGGGTGGATTATCATATTTCTCCTCATACATTAAGGCATACTTTTGCAACAGATATGCTTAATAATGGGGCTGATTTGATGACGGTTAAGGAATTACTTGGGCATAGTTCTGTTAATACTACAGGAATTTATACACATGTTAGTAATGAAAGATTGAGAAATGTTTATGAGTTTGCTCATCCTAGGGGAAAAGAGTAGTAGAAAGTTCTAAAAATGAGTTAAAACACATTATTATGTGATATAATATTGCTAAGTGGTAGGTGATTTTATGGATATTGTTGAGTTAAAGAATGGGGAAAAAATAAGTCTTTTAAATAAACTTTATAAAGCTTTTGAATCTGGATATGTATTCGAAGAATTTTTTAAACCTTTTTTGGAATTATATAATTTGACTGAGGTTTCTGTAACAAAAAAAAGTGGTGATGGTGGAATAGATTTGATGGCGATTAGGCCGGGTATATTTAATGGTAACAAAGATGATATTGTTTACAAAATTCAAATTAAGAGAAAAAAGATAAACTTAAAAATTGGTCCCAATATTGTGCGTGAGCATTTAGGAATATTAAAAAGTGGAGAAGTTGGTATTATAATTACTACGTGTGGTTTTACTAGTGAGGCTAAAAAGGTTGCATGTAGCAAGTATGAAAATCCAATTATTCTTATTGATGGAATGTCTTTAATAGATTTGTGTATTCAAAATGGAATAGGTTTTGTTTACAGACCAATATTTAGTATAAATAAATTAAATCAATTTTATAAAAAAGATTTAATAGTAGATAATACTAATACAAAAGAAATAATTACTAATAACTATATAGAAAAAAAGATTTCGTTAAATGATATTAGAGCAAGAATTCTTCCAATTCCTGTTGCGATATATGAGAAAATGAATCCTGAACAAGATTGTTTTGATATTTATATTAATGATCAAATTCATAAAGGAATGAGGTTGAATAGACAACGAAAATACTTCGGTGGGATTACAGAAGTTTATAGAAATTGTAATTTAATTACAACAGATAATGTATTTAATCCTTCCATGTCTTATTGGGTAATTAAAGAATCTAATATTTTTGTTTATATAAATAAAAATTGATTTTTATTTAATTGAATGAAATGTGCTTTTATTAGGTTAAAATTTGATATCTTGATGAAATAGCAATTAGGATTCTATGTTAAATACTGAAAAATAGTTATTAATAAAATAGAAAAGGAGATGTAAAAATGGCAAAGATTAGAGATTCACGTCCTAAAACTTCTTCTGGTGGATATGAAAGATTATTGGGGAATGAGGAGTTGGCATTGATTTTTACTAAAGTTCAATCTACTGTAATTTCAAATGGATCTGAGCTTGAGAAAATTATTATATCTAAGGCTAACAGCATTAACGATTTAGATCAATTTATGAATGAAGTTAATATTAGAAAAATGTTGAATGGTGTCTTTTTATGTTCTAAAAAGGTAATAAAAAAAAGTCGTTATGTGTTGAAAGGTTGTGAACCAGATTTTTTAATTTTTAGTATCCAACCAGAGGGAAAAGTTGCTTATGTTATAGAACTTAAGGACGGGGATACATTTGATACTAAGAAGTCAGTAGGTGAAAGGGAGAGTCTTATAAATTTTAAAATGCATTTGGGAATGATGACTGAATTTAGGACAGAATATAAAATCTGTGCTTTTAATCAATTAAATAAAGAAAGGATAGTTTCTGGCTTTAAAAATAAATTTAAATTGAATGAAGTTTGGACTGGAAAAGACTTTTGTGATTTATTAGGAATTGATTATGAAAAAATAATTGAACAAAGAAAAAATGACAGAGAAGATAATTATCTTTATGTCATTGAGTCTTTGTCAAAAATAAAAGGTATTCAAGCAAAGGTTTTGGAAGATAATGTTTTTTTGAATGATACGACTGTTGGTGAATAGGAAAAGAGTTATAATATAAAATATTTTCCAGATTTGAAGGCTTAATTCAAAAAAAATGGAGCCTTTCGGCTCCTTCAGGGGGTTTTGGTTGAATACACTCCTACATTTTATTCCGTATGGAGTGGGCACAATTTCTTATGCCATATTCATCATAATATAAAAATGAAAAAAAAGCAAGCTATTTTTTCATTTTATTTTTAGTTTATATATTTTAGTTAATTATATGTTTAAATTTTTCATTTTTTATGTGATGATTTTAATTTATAAATAATCAAGATTAATTATATAAGATAGAAATTTTAATGGTATCACAACAATTGTAACACTACATACTAAAGAAACAACAAGAATACATCCTCTTGATAATTTGTTAAATGAATTACAAATTACCCATCAATTAATTAGACCTAGAATGCCAAGACATAATGGAAAAGTTGAACGAAGCTATCGTAATGACCAAAACAGATTTTATAATTTTTTTCATTTTATTCCTATGAAGATTTAAAAAAATCAAATGAAATCATACTTAAAAAGAAGTAATAATATACCAATGCAAGTTCTCAACTGGATTTCTCCACTTGAAAAAAGAAAAAAAATTATAGAAGCTAACGTTTCTATTGCTACTTCTAAATAATTAAATAAATTTAATAGTTTAGAAGCACCTAAAAAACAATACTTAACAATAACAGATCTATTGTATCATATTGCTTAATTTTTTGATAAATTTAGTCTCACATCATTTACAACTAAACAATGTATTATTGTTGTTTCTTTAGTATAAGTAAATTCAGAATCGTTATCAGTTTGGATTATTTTTGGTTGATCTTTTAACAAAATCCACAGTTGAAAATGATGATTGTTCCTTATAGGGATAAATAGGGATAAATAAATCTTTTTCTTGAGCCTTCATCAATCATGGTATACTGATAAAATTTTTGATTATCAGTACCAGCATGACAATATTTAGGTACAACATCTATTTAACATCTATTTGCCATTTTATTCCAATATCAGTTGGTGTATTATATGGCTTAGGAATGTATTTCTTTTTGTTTTCTTTATTAACATAAATATCCATTTTTCTCATGACTCTAAATAAAGATGAAGCATGTTTAGAATATCCTTTATTGCCTCTTAATTTTCCATATAATTCACAAAGAGAAATATTAGGATTTCTTCTTAAATAATCATTAATTCATTTAATTTCTTCATCAGTATGGGCATTAGGATGTTTAGTTATTGGCTTATGTGATTTATCTATTAATGATTCTTTTGTACCATCAAATTTTTTATTCCATCTCATTAAAGAAGATTTAGAAATTTTATATCTTCTACATACAAAATGTATAGAGGTTCCTGTTCTATATAATTTTACTGCATAGTATTTTGGATTTAATTCATGTGGTAAATATCTATTGTTTTGTGATATACTTGTCATAGGCGATAGATTCTTTAAAATTAGATTTGGCAATAACTATTTTAAAGGATCTATCGCCTTTTGTATATAGAAATGGTGTCACATCAATTGTAACACTGTAAGTTATTTTTAAGCGATTATCATAATATTTGTGTATGGGTTAAATTTATGTGGTATAATATTTTTTAGAGAAGGAGGATATAGATAAGTATTTTATCTATTATGATGATATGAGTGTTAAGATAGAAAGATTGGAACATACATTTGTTGAACAAATTAGTCAAATTTTAAAGTTGGAGATTAAAGATGAGAGAATTCATTTTGTTACAGTTACAGCATGTTCAATTACGAATGATTTATCTTTTGCGAAGGTTTATGTTACTGTTCTTGATGATAATGAGAGGAATAGTATTTTGAAGCAATTGAATAAAGCTAGTAATTTTATTGAAAGAGAATTGTCTAAGAGGGTAGAGATTAGAAAGATGCCTAATATTACTTTTGTATATGATGAGTCGATAGAATACGCTAATAATATAGAAAAAATTATAGAGGGTATTGAAGAAAATGAATAGTGAGATTGAATTAGATAATATTGTAGAAGTTATTAATAAAGCAAAAAAAATTGCTATATTTACGCATGTATCTCCAGATGGGGATGCAATTGGGAGTAGTCTTGCTTTTTATTTAGGGCTTCTTCAATTAAAAAAAGAAGTATCTATTGTTACGGATGAGTTTTCTAGATGTTTTGGTTTTTTGCCTCATTTGGAGGATATTCAAAGGGAAGTAGATGATTGTTATGATGTATCTATTGCTTTAGATTGTGCAACTAGGGGTAGACTTTTTGATCCTAAGGAGTCTTTTAGTAGAAGTAATGTAACGGTTGCTATTGATCATCATGCTAGTAATACTTATTTTGCTAAATTAAATTATGTAGAGGGTAATAGTCCTGCTACTTGTAAGACTTTAGTTAAGATTTTTAAACGACTTGGTATTACTCTTACTAAAGAAATTGGTAGTTGTTTGATGGCTGGAATTATTACGGATTCGGGAGGTTTTCGTTATAATACGGTTGATGATGAAACTTTTGAGTTTGCTGCTTCGATGTTAGACTTAGGTGTGGATATTAGTGATATTTACTATCGTACTTTTGATGTAAAAACGAAAGCACAGTTTCAATTGTCTACTTTGGCTACTTCTAGGATAAAGTTTTATGCAAAAGATAGAATTGCTCTTACTTATGTTACTTTGGAGGATATGAAAAAAACAAAGGCAATGGCTGGAGATCATGAAGGAATTGTTAATGTAGGTAGAAATATTGAGGGAGTAGAGGTATCTGTTTTTTTGAGAGAAGTAGATAAAGAATTTTATCGTATTTCGATGAGAAGTAATGACTATGTAGATGTTTCTGAGGTTGCTTCTTTATTTGGCGGAGGTGGTCATTCTCGGGCTGCTGGCTGTGATATTCATGAAAATTTGGATGTTGCCATTAAGAAATTAGTAAAGGAAACAACTAAAGTATTATGAATGGTGTTTTGTTAGTTAATAAGGAGAAAGGTGTTACTAGTCGGGATGTTGTGAATGAGGTTAGTCATATTTTAGGGACTAAGAAAATTGGTCATACTGGTACACTTGATCCAATGGCAACTGGGGTTCTTGTTCTTTGTATAGGTTCTTCTTTGAAGTTAGTTGAGTCTTTGATGGATCATGATAAGGAATACATTGCTACGATTTTGCTTGGGGTAGAAACAGATACTTTAGATATTACGGGGGAAGTTCAACGAAAAGTTATCCCTCAAAATATTACTAAAGAAAGAGTAGTAGAAGTTTTAAAAAAATTTCAGGGAAAGATAAAGCAAGAAGTTCCTAAGTATTCGGCTATTAAGGTAGGAGGAAAAAAACTTTATGAGTATGCTAGAGAGGGAATTGAGGTTTCTCTTCCTGTTCATGAAGTGGAGATTTCTCAGATAGAATTAATAGGAGATGTTGTGGATAATACTTTTCAGATTCATGTAGCTGTTAGTAAGGGGACTTATATTCGAAGTTTAGTTCGTGATATCGGCTATGCTTTAGGTACGGTTGCGGTAATGACTGATTTGATTCGTACTCGTGTGGGAAAATTTTTGCTTGAAGATACGTCTTTACTTTCAGATATTAAGGAAGGAAATTATGCTCTTTTAGATCCTAGAGAGGTTTTGGATTTGCCTATTATTATGGTAGATGATTTTCTTTTGAAAAAAATAAGAAATGGATGTGTTTTACCTTCATTTTTCTCTTATGATATGGTATTTATTGAGAATTCTGATCATGAGTTAGTAGCGATTTATCAGCAAAAGGGAGATGGATTGGTTAAGCCTTATCGCATGTTTTAATATTTTATTTTTGAAATAAAAATACTGATTTAGTGGATGGATTAGTATTTTTTTCTTGTTGAGGAACGGGGAATTTCTTTTTTGTTTTCTTTTTTTATTCCTTTTTAAAGTAAGGTTAAAACTGTATATTCTATTGACATGGGTTTTTCTTTTCGTTATAATTAAAGGTGTATATGGTTAGGGTATACGTTATCCTAGAGCTGTTTGTTTTAAGTGGTGGAAAAGAGTTGGTACTATTTGAGAAAGATATATACAAGTATAGATATTGGGACAAATTCTATTAAATTTGTTGTTGGGGAATATTTTAATCATAAGGTGTATGTTTTGGCTTCTCATAGTGTTAATTCTAAAGGGATAAAGAAAGGTTTGATTGTTGAACCTGGATTAGTTATTGAAGCAATTCAAGAAGGAATTAAGGAAATTAATGATATGCTTGGTATTGAGATTAAACGTGTTCTTGTTAATGTTCCTGATTATAATGTTTCTTTTAAAGAAGTTTCTGGGAGTATTGATATTCGTGATAGTGAAGTGATTACGGCTAGTGATGTTAATCGTGTGATTAAGGATTCTATTTATAATCAACTAGATGATAATTATGAACTAGTTACGATGATACCAAGGGAATATAGGATTGATCATGAGCAAGTAATTCGTAAACCAATAGGTAAAAAAGGTCAAAAACTTGAAATAAAAGGTATAATGGTATCAACTCCTAAGAAAAATATTTATTCTGTTTTAAGTGTTTTAGAGGGAGCAGGCTTAGAGATTGTGGATATTACAATTACTGGTCTTACTAATTATTATGAAGTAAGAGATGTTGCTTTAGATAAAAAAAATGGCGCAATTATTAATTTGGGGCATGCTACTACTACAGTTAGTATTTTTGATGAAGGGACTATTGTTGCAAATGAGACTTTACAAATTGGTGGAGTTAATGTTGAACGAGATTTGGCTTATGTATTTGGTATTAGTGTTTTTGATGGTAGAACATTGAAAGAAAAATTTGCTAGTTCTCATAAGAGATTTTGTCAAATTAATGAGATTTATGAGGTTAAAAATACTGTTGGTGAGTCAATTAAGTTAAATCAATTAGAAGTTTCTGAAGTTGTGATGAGTCGAATGATGGAAATTCTTAATCTTGCGAAAAAACAGATTCGTTTATTAGCAGATAAGGAGATTCAATATATTGTTTTGACTGGTGGTCTTACAGAAATTAAGGCTTTTAAGAATTTAGCCTATGAAATCTTTGGAAAAGATGTTATAATATATACTGTTACTACTTTAGGGTGTCGGGATAATAAATATGTAGATGCCTTAGGGATGATTAAGTATTTTATAGATAAAATGGAGTCTCGTGGTAAGAATGTTTCTATGTTAAACATAGAAGAGGAAACTGCGTTGGTTACTCCTAATAATAAATTGAAGAAAGATAATGATATTGTAAATAAATTGTTTGGTAATTTTATGACTAATAAGGAGGAAAAGTGATGGATAATATGTTAGGTTTAGAAATGGATCAATTGGCAAAGATAAAAGTAATTGGAATTGGTGGTGGTGGCTGTAACGCTATCAATCGAATGATTTCTGGCGGTTTAAATGGGGTAGATTTTATTGTTGCTAATACAGATGTTCAAGCTTTGAATCGTTCTCTTGCTACCACTAAGTTGCAAATTGGTAGTGAACTTACTGATGGTTTAGGTGCTGGAGCTAATCCAGAGATTGGTAGAGAAGCTGCTTTAGAGAGTAAGGCTGCTATTGAAGATGCTTTAAAAGGTGCTGATATGGTTTTTGTCACTTGTGGTATGGGTGGAGGAACTGGTACTGGTGCTGCTCCTGTTGTTGCTGAGATTGCCCAAGATTTAGGCGCTTTGACTGTTGGCATTGTTACGAAACCATTTAGTTTTGAAGGAAAGAAAAGAATGGATCAAGCTGTTAAAGGTTTAGATGAACTAAAAAAACATGTTGATACTATTATTGTTATTCCAAATGATCGTTTGAGAGAACTTATTGATAAGACAACTCCTATGTTAGAAGCATTTAGAGAAGTTGATAATGTTCTTCATCGTGGGGTTCAATCTATTTCTGATTTGATTGCTGTTGCTGGACTTGTTAATTTGGATTTTGCGGATGTTAAAACAGTAATGAAAGATCGTGGTAATGCATTAATTGGAATTGGTGTTGGTTCTGGTGATGGTAGAGCGGTAGAAGCTGCTAAGCAAGCTGTTTCTAGTCCATTGTTGGAAACTTCGATTGATGGGGCAACAGATGCCATTATTAATGTAACAGGTGGTTCATCGCTTACTTTATTTGAAGTAGAGGAAGCTGCTGAGGTAATTCGAAGTGCTGCCAATACAGATATTAATACTATATTTGGTGCGGTAATTAATGAGAATTTGAATGATGAGGTTATTGTTACAGTAATTGCTACTGGTTTTGAGGAACCTAGTGAACCTTTATATCATAGTTTTACTAATACAAGTCGTGAAGATTTGTATAAGGAAAATGTGAATGATGATAGTGATTTTGATGTTCCTCCATTTTTAAGAGATCATAATGATTATTAATTTGTAAATAAAAAAGAGAGTTATTTCTCTTTTGTCGAAAAAAAGGTGTATATATTGTGTAAAATATATTGTCTTTTTTTTTATAATGTATTATATTAAATTTATAGATAGTAGAGGAGTGTGAGAATATGATTTATCCATCAATTGATAAGATATTGAATATTGTGGATTCAAAGTATGCTTTGGTATATGTGGTTGCTAATCGTAGTAAGGAAATGACTAAGACTAATCATTATCAAATGCCAGAGAAAAGTTATCATTCTGCTAAACCAATTGGAAGAGCATTAGAAGAAGTTTATGCGAATATGATTCATATTACAAGGAAATAAAATGAATAATAAGGGTTTTACTTTAATAGAAGTCCTTGCTGTTTTAGTACTTGTTTCTGTTGTAACGATTGTTGTTATCCGAAATATTTCTTCTTCGATGAGTTTGGGAAGAAATGAAGCATATCGTTTAATGAAAAATAATGTTATTTCTGCTGGTTATCATTATATTGATGAGTGTACTCAAGAGACAATTCAGTGTGATTTTTCATTTGAAAAGAATAATACTTTTAAGGCAAGGGTCTTAGAAGAAAGTGGTTATTTTGGGAATTTGAAGAGTCCTATTGATGGAGCATATTTGGGAGATTGTTTATCTTTAAGTGCTAAAAAAGATAATGGGGTAACTGTTGTTGATATTATTGATCGATGTTATCGATAATAAATTGGATATGGTCCTGGCATTGGTGGGTATGGAGCATAGTAGGTAGGTCTTGGATAGAAGGCTGGTGCTAGTAGTCCTCCTGTGATTCCTCCTAATACGAATGGAACAGCAAATCCTCCGGCAAAGCGATTTCCATATTGCATTTGAGGATAATTTCTCATGTAATTTCTTGGATACATTTTAATCTCTCCTTTCAAAGTATTATATAAAAAAATAGAAAAAAGTTTAATAAACTGTTTGATTTTAAATCTTTTTTTGATATAATAAGGGAAGAGTAGGTGTAGATTATGTATAAGAAAATATTATTTATTTGTTTCATTTTCTTACTTGCTGGTTGTACTAACATTAATGATAGTCAAGATTATGTTAGTTTGGTAAAAAATTGTTTTACTAGCAAAAATGTAGTTAATGATGTTTCTTTAGGGTATAAATATTATGTTCCTAAGGGAGTAGAGAAAATTCATGATTATGATTATAATCAAGTGTTTTTGAGTAATGATTCTTCTATTTATTTGTATGTAGATATCATTAGCTATTATTATAAAAAAGATTTGCAATATCAAAAGACAGGTAAAGAATTTTATTATGAAACATTTCAGAAGGGTAATAAAAAAGGGTATATTAAAATAGAGCAGGAAGGGGATACTTATTATGTTAATATAGTGTATCATTATTCTAAGATTGAGTTTTATTCTGATTTTAATCATTTAAATAAATTGATTACTTTATCTTCTGTTATGTTAAATAGTATTACTTATAATGATACTGTTATAGAGAAAGTTTTGGAGGGTAATTTAGGAGAATTTTCTGAATTTACTTATGAAGTAAAAAAACCGGATGGGTCAAGCAGTAATTTTTCCCAATATTTGGAAGAATATGTTCAAAAAGAAGAGCAACGAAAGAAAGAGAAGTTACCAGATGAATAACAAAGAGAGGTGCTAATAGATGGGATTAATGGACAAGTTTAAAAATTTGTTTACCGATGAAGAAATTATTGACGAAGAAGAAGAAAATGAGTCAATTGAAATTAAAGAGATAAAGAAAGAAGAAGAACATAAATTACCAACTTTTATGCGTGAAAAGATTGAAAGAGAACAACAAGAGAAAGAGCAAAAGATGACCCAAAAATTAGAAGTTCCTCGTGAGGAAAAAATTGAAATAAAAGAGTTAAAGGTTGAAGAAAAGGTTCCTGAACCAGTTATTTCAAAGAAAATTGAAGAAAAATCTTCTTTTAAGTTTCCTATGGATTTGTCTGATAATGATTTTATTGAGACAAGAAGTAGGCAATCTATTCATGGTGGGGAAAGGACTCGTGTTCCTTTAAAACCTAAGGTAGAGGTTCAACCTAAAAAAGAGGTAACATCGGTAGCATCTCGAAAGGAAGCAAAAGTTTCAGAATTATATAAAGAAAAAAAAGAAGAGAAGAAAGAAGAAAGACATTTTAAGGCAACCCCTATTATTTCTCCTATTTATGGTGTATTAGATCAAAATTATACTTCTGGAGATATTGAAAAGAATAAGGGAGATAATTTAGAACATCATCGTCATTCTAAGAATGTAGATTTTGACTCCGTTAGAAAAAAAGCATATGGTAATATTACTAAAGAAATTAAAGAGAATTTGATGTGTGAGAATTGTGAATATTTGAAGGAAGCAAAAGAATGTAAGAAGATAAAAGAAGAAGATTCTTCAAATTATGAAGTTCTTGATGAGGAAGAATGTCGTTATCAAAGTGAACAAGAAAATACTTATTCAAATTATGATAATACAATTAAGAATTATGATAATATTACATTAGATGAAGCTACTGAGAATTATTATGATTATGGTGTTGCTTATGATAAATCTAATTATGAACCTCAAGAAGAAGAGGTAAAGATTGTTAGTCATGATGAAGTTAGGGAACATCCAAAAAAAGAAATTCCGCCAGTTAAGAGTAGTATTAATTTGTTATCAACTTTAAAGAAGAGTATGGGTACTGAAGAGAATGCTCATTCTGTAGTTAAGGAAGAAAAGAAAGAAAAAAATCTTGAATTGACTGATGATTTGTTTAATTTGATTGATTCCATGTATGATGAAAGGAATGGTGGAAAATGATAAATGCTGGTACATTTCTATTGATTTTGCTTGGAATATTGTGTTCTATTTTGTTAGTTGTTTTAATAGTATTAAGTGTTAAATTAATTTATACAATTAATCGAATAAACCAAGTTCTTGATGAGGTAGAATTAAAAATTTCAAAGTTTGATAAAGCTTTTAGTTTGGTTGATATTGTTACTGATAATATGGCTTTAGTTAGTGATAAGTTAGTGGATGGAATTAGTTATCTTATTCGAAAAGTGTTTGTTCGAAAAAATAATAGAAAGGTAGATGAAGAAAATGAGTAATCGTAATAATAAGCATGGTTTTGCTAAATTTTTAGCAGGTGTTGGTATTGGAGCAGGATTAGGATTGTTATTTGCTCCTAAATCTGGAGAGGAAACTAGAAGAAGTTTAAAGAAAAAAATTGATGAATTTATTTCTGAAGTTAAAAAGATTGATGTTGTTGAAGTAAAGGATGAATTTTTGGCAAAGGTAGAGGATATTAAGTCTGAGCTTGAAGATTTGGATAAAGAAAAAGTTTTAAAGATTGCTAAAGAGAAATCAGAAGATATTAAGAAAAAAACTTTAGATTTAGTTCAATTGGCTAAAGATAAAGGAACACCTGTTTTAGAAGGGGTTGCTGATGATCTTAGATTAAAGGCTATTGATGTTACTAAAGATGTGTTAAGAAAATTAGAAAAGTAGATTTGTTTAAGTAAAAAATTACACCTAGAGTTTGGTGTGATTTTTTGTGGATTTTAAATTAAATTTTTACTTTGTTTCTGATAAAAATATTTATTCCTATAATGAGATATAGTATTAGTAAAATTGAACAAATTATAGGGAAATAATGTAATCCAATGTAGTAGAACAAAGTATTATTTTTAAAGATATAATTGCTTAAGAAGATTAATAGGAAAGTAGAAATTATTGGTGTTAATTTTTTACTTTCTTTTTTTATTGAGAAACTAATATGATAAATTACTAGGGATAGAGTAATAAATGAATTTAAAATCCATTTAATATAAATGAAATTTTCTATTCTTTCAATAAATCTGAATAAAGATATTTTTTTTAAGACTGTATATTCTGGGTATTGATAAATTTTACAGAGATAAATTCCTAGAGAACTAAGGCATAGGAAGATTGCTAAAAAGGCAAATAGATATGCTAGAAAGTAGAAAAAGGTAAAGTATTTTGTTAGTTTTTGATTTTCTGTGATTTTATCTTTTTTAACAATTAAGAGCATGAATATAGGACTTACATTTGTGATAGTGAGTAGAATTCCTGCTTTAAGAGGAGGAATAATTCCGTTTTCTAGGTATGGTTTTAAGTTTGCTGTTTCTATTGTGGGGATAAGTCCGGTTGTACTGATGATGGTCATAAAAATAATTACACTAAGAAAAATAATTGTTACTCTGGAAATGTTTTCTATACCAGTATAGACATTATAGATAATTAGCAGACCAAATAAAATCATGAACCATAGAATAGGCGTTTCGGCTAGAAATTGAGAAATTGCAAAGTTACTAACATTGAATAGTTGTACCGTTCCAATTAGAAAGATAAAAATGTTAATTAAGAAATTTAAAATTGTTCCAAGGTACTTTCCAAATAAGTATTTGTTTTTTTCTAAAATATTTAATGTTGGTTGGTAATTAAAAATATATAGAAATAAAAGAAAAGGAATTAAGCCTAAAACAAATGAAATTAATACAGAAATCCAAGCGTCTACTCCTGTTATGCGAATTAAATTGTGACTTCCTACTCCACTAAAAAGAGAAAATATGGGAGAGCCTAGTAGGCAAGCAAATTGGAATGCTGTTAATTTATCTTTCTTCATTGATAAACACCTCGATTTAAGTTTCCTTTTTCTTTTCCTTTAACCTCTACTTTTACTTTTACTTTTATATTTTGAAAAGTTCCTTTGTACCAATTTTTATTTATAGTTTTGTAGTATTTGGGATCAGTTTTATAAATTAAATCTCTGAATCCAAAGATGTCGCTGTTGTATTTACTTTTTATATTTTTAATAGAGTTTTCTACTGTTTTTTTTAATTCTTTGTTTAATTCTTTTTCTAGATTTGTGACTTCTTTTAAGTTTTCTAAGTCTATTTTTTCATTTACATCTGCGATGGCGGAATTCCCTTTTAGGGTTATTTCTATTTCTTTTGTTTTTTTGTTAAATTCCATTTTTGAGGAGAAACGAATAAGTTTGTGGACAATATATTGATTGTTTTTAGTACTTGTTCGAATGAAGAAATTTTTTGCTTCGTTAGTTAGAATGTTGTAGGTTAATTCTTCTTTTTCGGTTAAATATCCTTTGAGTTGATTATTTTTAAAAATTGCCATGCCTGATAGATTTGGTGTAGCTTCATTTGTGGTGTTAGAAATGTTTGTTTTTCCTTCGCCTTCTTTTTTATCTCCCTTGATGTCGATTACTGGTAAGACTAACTCTATATTGGGGTTTAGAACGTTACTAATTAATTCATGATAGGTCATAACATTTGCGTATCCTAGATATTTGCTGTTATTTTCTAAGCTATTCCGAATGTTTTGTGAAGAGATTTTTTCTAGGGGAGTGGTGATTTTTAAAACGTCATCACTTTTTCCAATTAATACCTTGAACTCGCTGCGAATTTCTGGATCTCTTGCAAAGAAATCTAGAATATCGATTAAATTTTCCTTAGCAATTTTTTCGTCAATTACTAATATTTCTATATGAGCTCCATACATTTTTCTAGGAGAATCTTGGATCATTTTACGGATTGCTTCTTGGATGGATTTTGCTTTTTTGGTGTAAGTGATGAATTCTGGTTCTTCTCCACTTGAGGCATCTTGTTCTTTTTTTGGATTGATTACTTCTGTTGTTAGTTTAATATCATTTCCTTCTTTGGTTATGCTAATTCCGCTAACAATTGCTAGTTCGTTGATTTCTCTATAATTATAGCAGCCAGTTAAGAGAAATATTATGGGAATTATTAAGAGTATTTTTTTCATTTGTTCACCCGCTTATATTTGATTATATTATTGGATAATTCATATTCTCTTTTGTTTAGATATTTGGTTGGGAATTTGATGATGCTGTTTTTTAAGCCAGTTTTTGATATTGGGGAGTATGGGGTTAAATAACAGATTCCAAAAGAATGTAGGGAACTTAGTTTGATGATAAAGAAAATAAAGGCAAATAGGACGCCGATTATTCCAAATGACATTCCTCCTATCATAAAGAGAATTCTCCACCATCTTATTCCATTGATGACTTCTGGTTCTGTGAATAATAGGGAAGATAGGGAAGTGATGGCTAGAACAATTATCATAATGGGAGAGACAATTCCTGCATTTACAGCGGCATCTCCTAAGATTAATGCTCCTACGGTAGAGAGAGCACTTGTGGTAAAGGTTGGTCCTCTTAAATCGCCTTCTCTTAGAATTTCAAAGGCTATCATCATAATTATTGCTTCAATGAAGGCAGGAAATGGAACTGATGCTCTTTGGGAGGCAAAACTTACTAGTAATTGGGTGGGGAGCATTTCTTGATTGAAAGTAGTAACTGCGATATAGACTCCTGGAGTAAATAATGTAATGAATAAAGCTAGGTAGCGAATCATTCTAGTTAAGGTAATGTTGATGCTTTTTCCATAACTATCTTCTGTTGAGATTAATAAATCATTTAAGACAATAGGAAGAATTAAGGCAAATTGGCAACAGTCAATCATGATTACTATTCTTCCTCCTAAAATGGCTTGGCAGACTTTGTCGGGACGTTCTGTTGAAATGATTGTAGGGAGAGTACTTTTATTTTCTTTTTCAATTAAATTTTTTATTGTTCCACAGTTAATGATTCCATCGATATTGATACTTTCTATTAATTTTGAGACGTTGTTTACTAGTTCTTTTTTGCAAACTCCGTTTAGGTAGATGAGGTTGACTTTAGTTTTGGTGTATTTTCCAATTTCTAGTGATTCTATCCAAAGATTGTTATCTTTTATTCTTCTTCTGATTAGTCCCATGTTTGTTTGCATGTCTTCGACAAAGGAATCCATTGAGCCTCTTAGGGCACTTTCTGTTTGGGGGGTACTAATACTTCTAGAGAGTTTTGATTTTGTTTCTAGAGCGAAGTAGGTTGGGGAATCTTCAATTAATATAATGGTAAATCCATAATGTAGGTAGTAGCAGATATCTTCATAATTGGTAATTTTTGTGATTTTGAAATTTTCAATTTCGTTGAAAATAATATTTTCAAGATTTTTTGGCTTGGGATATTGTTTGCTTATTTTATCTAGACTTCTAATAATAAAGTCACTGATTTTATCTGATGAAGTAAGTGGTTCATTATATATAATATAAATCTCTTTATTACATACTTTCTTTTTTCGATATGTAATGTCACTAGTATTGTTTGTATCTTTTTTTAAGGATGTTATGATTGTCTCTATCTTTTCCATTATTTCACCTCGTATATTTTTAGTATGAATTAAAAGTTATTATTTTAAACAAATTTTTTATCGTTGAATCAATCTAAAGTGCACAAATAAGTGCAATTAAGTAATAAAAGTGTGTTTTCAAAAGAAAATGCACTTTT